>DFKM01000038.1 GCA_002373555.1 Lachnospiraceae bacterium UBA3645 | reverse complement strand
CCGCCGCCGGAAGCGCCCTCGTGCATGAAGACAACTTCATTCTCATACGGCGTCTCCATAATGCAGGCGGAAGCATGGTTCGTGACCCACCCTTCATTCTCGCCGATATCGAGCAGCACGGAGAAAACGCCCTTCTTGGCCGACGGGCCGGGATACAGATTATAGGAAAAGACCTCGTGCAGTTCTTCGCTTCTCTGGTGTACCACGACCTGCTTGCCTTCAAAATGCGTCTCCCGGAAAGGCGGCGCCACATAGATGATCGCCCGGGGCTTAAAGCCGGCTTCGATATCATTGATGCTGACAAATCCCTGCATGTTGGCAAGGCCCAGCGCGAAGAAGGCCGCGTTTGCCGGGCAGACCATCAGCGCATCGTAGCCGTAGTACTCGCCGCCCGCGTGGAACGGCAGGATGATGACATTCTGTGTCTGGAACCATTCCATGGTCTCGGCGCGCAGTTTGCTGAATTCATAACCGTAAACATCCTTAAAGCGGGGCTTGTCTGTCGGCAGATCATCGCCGATGCGCATGCAGTCCGGCTCTCTGCGGCGCATGTAGTCTTCCATAAAATTGACGACCACACCGTTCTTGCAGCGGACGACTTCCGCTTCCTTGAAGACACCCTTCCCGGGAATCGTGTAGGTCACGTCATATCTGGATGTATGGGTCGGTCCGAAGCAGAGCTCCGTGAGCTGCTCCTTGGTCTCCGGATAAATGCGCCAGCCGCAGTGCTCCAGCGCTTCTTTTGTATCCTCCGGCAGGATGAATTTCGAAAATACGGGATCGATAAACAAATTTTCTACCTCCTGGTCTGATGTTTTCGTTAAACAGATCTTATTGCCTCTGCTCATTTTAATTCCGAATAATGATATACCATTTTCAAAAGACTGTCAAACTCTTGTCATTCCGTACAGGCATCTCCCATCAGTATTCTGCTGTTTTTCCGCGCGCACAGCCATACGATCCGCTTCGGAAGCCGTGCCTCCCGCTTGCATCATGACTTCATTTGTGGTAGTATGCTCTCAATTATGAGCATCGGAAAGGAGGGGAGTCATGGAGAATAAAGGCTGGCGCAAATGGTACGATATCGTCTGGAAGATCGTCGATAAATTCATCGAAGACAATATCACGCTCTATTCCGCCCAGACGGCCTATTTCATCGTCGTCTCGCTGATCCCGTTCGCCATCGTCCTGGTCCCCATCCTATCCCTGCTGATCCCGGACTCCACATTTGCGCTGCTTTCCGAAGCGATCCATATCCTGCCCGGCTCTCTCGGAGACTATGCCGAGCGGATCCTTGCGACCCTGTTTAAGATCCCTACCACCCGGACCCTGTTCCTGTACATCCTGATCTCCTTATGGGCATCTTCCAAGGGGATCATGAGCCTGCAGAACGGACTGCACGGCATCTACCATATCACAGAGACAGAGAATTATTTCAAGCGCCGTTTCCGCTGCGTCGGCTATACCTTCGTATTTCTGATCTTTATCCTGTTCGCGCTGGGTTTCATGGTCCTCGGCAATACGATCGATTCCATGCTGTTCGAATACGTGCCGTTCCTGACGCCGCTTGCAAGATTTATCTACGCGTTCCGTTTCCTGATCGGCATCGCGCTGTTCGTGCTCGTCGGCACCTTCGGCTACAAGCATCTGGCCAGTACAAACTGCACTTTCCGGGATGCTTTCCCCGGCGTCGCGCTGACCACGATCGCCTGGCTGATCTTCACGGGCCTGTTTTCCATATATGTTACATATATATCTCAGTATATAACACTTTACGGATCCCTGGGTGCGCTGATCTTCCTTTTCCTCTGGCTGTACTTCTGTCTTCTGATCCTCATGGTGGGCGCGGAATTCAATGTTTACTTTGCCGCACGGCGCGAAAGACTCGGCGGAATGAATCTGGATGATCCGGAGATCGGCAGCGACGAAAAGGCTGAGACCGCGGGTGCAGAAACGATTCATTAATCATATATATAGTTACAAAAAATATAATTGTAATATTTCAGAATAATGCTAATATAGTAGCTAAGCAAAAGCAGTCCGAACAAGCGGGCTGCCGTTCTCCCGGAAAAACCGTATCCGGCATTCAAAAAATGAGGAGGGATGATCATGACAAACGAAGAAAGAATTGCTGCTCTGGAAGCACAGGTTGAAGAACTTACCCAGTCTCTGAACAGACTGAATAATCAGGTCCTTGTGAACCGTGCCAGAATTGAAGAGAATATCAAGCATGTTGAAGAAGGTCTGGAGCATCTGGAGGGTGCCAGATCCCGCATGAACCAGTTCAATGCGAAGATCAACGAGCATGCCAAAGAGATCGAGAAGAACCGCAAGAGCATTCTGGAGATCCTGGCAGATAAGGCCGCCAAAGCCGTCGCGCCGACCGTCGATAATTACGTGGAAGGCCATGTGCAGGCGCACGAGCCGCAGCCGAAAGAAGGCCCCGGGTTCATCGAAACCGTCGCCGAAGCTTCCGTAAAGGACTCCCAGGCTACGATCGACGCATACATTGACGGTGCACAGCAGCTGCACGAAGCACCGGAAACCAAGGACGGCCCCGGCTTCATAGAGACCGTTGCCGAAGCTGCCGTAAAGGATTCCGAAGGCACGATCAACGCCTATATCGATGCCTCCACCCCGCTGCATGAAGTCCCCGAGGGCGAAGCACATAAAGAAGGCCCCGGCTTCATGGAGACCATTGCCGAGGCCTATGCAAAGGATGCCGCTTCCAACATCGAAGGATTTATCGAAGGTGGAAAGCCCGCGCATCCCGTTGACTGATCAGTCAGCATCCTGATCTGCGATTTTAATTTCCGGCGCATCATCCAGCATGAAGCGCCGGAATTTTTCTTTTCCGGGTGCCTCCATCTGCTCCTGCGTCTCCTCGGAGATCCTCCCGATCTCCTCCTTCAGATCCGCCGCCGACATCAGCCTGCTGCCGGCGCCCCGGATGATGATCTGCTCAAGGCCGTCGGATGTCGCGACCGTGATATCATATTTCCCCGCATTCTCATGCGTGAACCGTTCAATATACTGGTCTGCCGTCTCCGCCTCCTGCGTGTAGACCACGTGGATGTTATGGTAGTCAAAGAACTCCGTCTTATGTCCCTGCACACGGTAGGCATCGAACACTACGATCACCTCGCAGTCCTTCATCCCGCGGTAGTTGCTCATGATATCCAGAAGCATGCTCCGTGCAGCATCCACATTGTCCTTCGCCATGGACTGCAGTTCATTCCAGGCAAAGATGATGTTGTATCCGTCCACAAGGAGATAGGCCGGCAGCCGTTTGACAGGCTTATATTCGCGTTTCACCGGTGCCGTGTCGCGCTTCGGCGTATACTCTTTCCGTCCGATCCCTTTTCTTTCCAGCGACCGGTCCCTGCCGTTCGCGTAGAATGTCTTCCTTATTATATCATCGATCTCATCTGTCCCGAGCGCGATCTCCTCCCGGACATATGCCTGTTCATCGGTATTCGATACCGCTTTCTTATCTTCAAAAAGCTCCAGATGCATATGCTCGCGCACCTTGTCCCAGGGGACTGTATAGCCCGCGCCGTGCGTACAGAAGACCGAACCGGAGGGATTGCGCAGATCGCCGTCGGGATCATAGCCTTTTTCCATGATCACTTCTTCCGCATTGTGGCATGGCCGGTACCCGCTCATCATCAGGCTGATCTGGCCTTTGCCTTTGGAATACGCTGCGATATCTTTTGCAATATTGCGCATGGAGGCGACCGGGCCTTCTCCGGGGATGACTGTCATATCACCTTCCGGTACCGGCGGCTCCATGGCGGCGCCGCGCCGTTCCAGATCCGTCATCGCCCTGCCGGTCATCTCTGTCGGCACTGTGAGCACGAAAGAATACCAGGGCTCCAGCAGGACAGAACGTGCCTGCATCAGGCCCTGCCGGACTGCGCGGTAAGTTGCCTGGCGGAAATCGCCGCCCTCCGTATGCTTCACGTGCGCTCTGCCGTTGACAAGGCTGATATGCACATCCGTGAGCGGTGCGCCGGTCAACACGCCCCTGTGGATCTTCTCTCCCAGATGCGTCATGATCAGGCGCTGCCAGTTGGTCGCGAGAATATCCGTCGAAAGTCTGGAATCGAAAGTCAGGCCGCTGCCGGGTGCCCCGGGCGAAAGCAGCAGATGCACCTCCGCATAATGTCTGAGCGGTTCAAAATGTCCAACCCCTTCGACTGTATCCGCGATCGTCTCCAGATACATGATCCGGCCTTCGCCGAATTCGACATCCGTGCCGAAGCGGTCATGCAGGAGCCGCTTCAGGATCTCCAGCTGTACTTCGCCCATCAGATGGGCGGTCACTTCCCTGGTCTCTTCATCCCACTCGATCGAGAGCTCCGGTTCTTCTTCATTCAGTACGGCAGCGGTCTTCATGAATTCCGGCACATCCATGCCTTCCGGAAGCCGGACCGCATAGGTAAGTACGGGCGAAAGAGACCGGCTCCAGTCTGCAGCATCCTTTCCAAGCATCTGCCCGGGGCGCGTTTCCGAAAGGCCGGTCACACAGACGATCCTTCCGGCTTCCGCACTGTCCAGCGCCTGAAAGCCCGTCCCGGAATATTCCCGGATCCCGGTGATCTTCTCCGTCACCGTGCCTTCCCTTCCGGCATAGGTGATCTGCATGCGGTTCGCGATGCTCCCGCCAAGCAGCTTCATGTGCGTCAGCCTGACACCGGCAGGATCTCTTGTGATCTTATAGACTCTTGCCTGAAATGTGTCTTCATATGCGGGCGCGGATGCATATTCCGTGAAGACGTCCATGAATTCGCGCACGCCTTCATTTTTCAGCGCCGAGCCAAACATGACGGGGAACGCTTTCCGCTCCCGGATCAGCCGCTGCAGCGTATCTGCAGACAGCTCGCCGGTGCCCAGATACTCTTCCATCGCCTCTTCATCCGCAAGCGCCAGGCTTTCGGCCGTATCTTCTTCCCCTGCCTTTGACATGTCAAAGACAGCATCCGAAAGCTCCTTTTTCAGAGCCTCCGTGATACTGTCTCTGTCCGAATCCGGCTGATCCATTTTGTTGACGAAAAGGAAGACCGGAATATGATGTTTTGCGAGCAGCCGCCAGAGCGTATGGGTGTGGCCCATCAGCCCGTCCCGGCCGCCGATCAGAAGGACGGCGGCGTCCAGTACCGGCAGCGTTCGTTCCATTTCCGCCGAAAAATCCACATGTCCCGGCGTATCCAGGATCGTGATCTGCGTGTCGTTATATGTAAGCTGGGCCTGTTTGGAGAAGATGGTGATGCCGCGCTCCTTCTCGAGCGTTTCGGTATCCAGGAATGCGTCCTTCCTGTCCACTCTTCCGATATTCCGGATGCTTCCCGCATTATACAGCATCGCTTCGGACAGCGTGGTTTTGCCGGCATCAACATGGGCCAGAAGACCTGTTACCAATCGTTTTTTCATAGACTATTCGGAGAGCCTTTCTGCAAGCGCTTTTTTATACAGTATATTATCTTCTTCCCATCTGTCAAATCCGTTTTCCTTCCGGTGATCCGCGAGATCATAGTTCGCGGAAAGATACTCGCCCAGGAAGGTACTGACTTTCTTTGCCCCGCGCCAGTTCAGGTGCTCTCCGCCGTCGCAGGTATCCTTTTTCCAGCTGATCTTCACTTCCGGCTGCAGGGAAAGATCCAGAAAATCCAGTCCCCTTTCTTCGGCAAAATGCATCATGGCCGAACTTTTTTCATACGACCAGTCCTTGACGCACGGAATCGCGACCAGAAGGACCTGCGAGCCATGCGCTTCCGCCAGATCGATGCAGCGCATCAGTTCCCTTTCCGTGGTCTCGGGAACGGCCAGCGGATCGCCCGCCGGCTTCATATAGGCACGGATCTTCCGTTTCGGCGCCCGCACCTTCGCCGTTCTCGCATAATAGCCTTTTGTCACGGAATGGTCCGCTGCCAGGCACGCCGGGAACATTTTCACTTTCCGCCAGTATTTATGATATTCGAAGACCGGAAAGCGGTACGCAAGACCGGCCCGGATCTTTCTGTCCAGGACATCTGTGCGGGAATCTTCCGCAAATACGGAATTCACGGAAAGCAGGACGACCTGCGGTGTCTGTCTGCTGTAAATATGCTTCAGATAATAGCGGCAGTCATACATCTTCGCGCCGGCCTCCGACCAGTCATAGGCCGTGATCCCGTGCTGATCCCACAGGATCATCGGATTCACGGCACTGTAAACATCACTGTCGCCGATGGCAGCGACGTCGATCGTATTCTCCGGCTCCCGCAGGATCCCGAAGGAATCGTCATTGTCCAGGACATCCGGATTCCGGTAGAGCACGACACAGGCCCAGGAGGACAGCATCAGAAGCAGCACCGTCAGAACAAGCAGCAGGATGATCCGGAAGGAATATTTTTTTACAGTATCATGCATTTTCCGGTCCTCCTAAAATTTCGCGTACAGGAAATCATTTGCGCCGAATCCCGTACCGTAGGCGCCGAGTACGATGACCGCCATCAGCAGGCAGAGGTACACGGCGTACCGGACAGCCAGCGGGCGTGCTGCGATCAGCTGCCGGAGATCGGTTCCCTGTTCTTTATAATATCCGATCACGAACATCAGAAGAACGCCGCAGAAGACCAGCAGAAGCTGGATCCTCGTGATGCCTGCCGCGTTCATGGCCGCACTGAAGCCGGCTGTCTCCGCATGATGCGCAAACAGTCCTGACAGCATTCCTGCCGCATCGCGCAGCGTATCCGCACGGAAGATTGTCATGCCGACCGCCACGAAAAGCCATGTCCGGAGGATCCGGAAAAGCTTCACGCCCCGCCCGGCAGACTTTTCATCCGGCATGAATTTCCGGAAAAGCGGCGCAAGGAGCTTGCCCGTGATCATGATGATGTAATAATACAGTCCGTAGAAGATATATTTTCCCTGCGCACCATGCCAGAGACCGTTCCCGAACCATACCGCAAACAGGGAGACGGAAGTCGGGATCAGCGCAGCATAATACGGATCGATCTTCCCCTGCAGCTTTTTGGAAAGCTCCATCAGCGGACGGGAAAGCGATACCGGATAAAAAACATAATCCTTCAGCCACGCGCCGAGCGTGATATGCCATCTGCGCCAGAATTCATCCACGTTCTGCGCGAAGAAAGGCTGCCTGAAATTTTCCGGCAGCCGGATCCCGAAAAGCTCGGCGCTGCCCGCAGCGATGTGAATGCAGCCGCAGAAATCCATGTAGATCTGGACCGTATACAGCAGGATCCCCGCAGCGATCGCGGCACCATTGTAACTGCGGTAATGTCCGAAGATCTCCCGGATGAGATTGCCGAGCTGATCCGCCAGCACCACCTTCTGGAACAGGCCGAACAGGATGCGCTGCAGACCGAAACCGAATTCCTCCCATGTGATCCTCCTGCCTGCGAACAAAGTCTCCGACAGCGGGCCGAACCGGCAGATGGGGCCTTCAGTGATCATCGGGAAAAAGCAGAGGAAGGCCAGCACCTTCCCATAATTCTTCTCCGGCTTTATATCGCCCATGTATACATCGATCAGATAGCCTGCACCGGAAAGCGTATAGAAAGACACGCCGAGCGGGAGCGGGAGTTCCGGCGCCGCAAAAGCGCGCTGTATGCCGGCGGCATGCAGGATCCCGCGGGGGATCCCCGCAAAAAAGTCCAGATACTTTGTCGCAAAAAGGATCCCGAACAGAATGAGCAGACCCAGCTTCAGAACGCGGGCCTTTTTCCTGTCATACTGCGCCCGCACCGCTTTCTTTGCCTTCCGGTCCAGGCCTTCGCAGGCCTGCTTCCTTTCTGCATCCTTCTGTCCGAAATACAGTGCGCACAGGTACAGCACCGCCGCTTCCGCGAGCACAAAAAAGATCCCGGCTGGTCCGAAGCATGACAGGAACAGGATGCTTGCAGCCGGAATGACATAAAAACGAACCGGTGACGGTAATGCATGATAGATCAGTACCGCCGCCGGCAGGAACAGCAATAAATACACAAATGAATTATAAACCATACTTCTTATTCATCCATCAGGCGGTCCACCATGGCGTTTACAGCCGCCGCGCTCTGGAAATTCTCCGGCCGGATCTCCGGCAGACGCACCTTGATATCGAATTCCTTTTCCAGTCTTGCGACCAGCATCATGATCTCCATGGAGCTTAAGAGCCCGTCATCGATCAGATGCTGTTCGTTTTCAAAATCCACACCGGGGTGAATACTGTTTAAAATGGCAATGATCTCTTCCATAGCAGTGTTTCCTTCCGTTATTGCACAAACAGTTTTTTCAGTTCTTTTCTGTCTGTCTTGCCGTTCGCATTGAGCGGCAGCACGGCCATTTTTTCATACCGGCCCGGGACCATGTATTCGGGGACCAGCGTCCGGATGACCGTATCGGCCTCCTTCTCCTCCGCATCCCCCTGATACACGAGGATGATCGTATCCTGCCGTGCATCGTAAATGACAGCACACATATTGATACCGGGGACGGACATGGCCGCACGCTCGATCTCGCCGGGTTCGATCCGGTAGCCCATATGCTTGATCTGATGATCCTTCCGCCCGAGATAATGCAGATTTCCGTCTTCCCCGACACGCATCAGGTCGCCCGTCCGGTAGACCGTCTCCGGATAATCCTGCTGCAGCGGGTTCTGCACAAAGGCTGCCGCGGTCTTCTCCGGCTCCTTCAGATATCCGGAAGCCAGGAAGGATCCCCGGACATACAGCTCGCCGCTCTCTCCCGTTTCTGCGCGCCGGCCGTCCTCCGTCAGGACGAAGGAATCACAGTTCGTGCAGGGAATGCCCGCCGGGATCGCTTCGTCTTCACCGAATTCGCGGTCCACGCTGTACCAGAGGCAGATGTCCGTGGTCTCCGTCGGCCCGAACAGATTATAGTAAGATACATCCGGCAGATGCTTTCTCCAGTAATTCAGGTATTTCACCGGCATCGATTCACCTGCGAAGAAAATGCGCGTGACATATTCCGGCTTTGCGTAGACAAACGCATCCCAGCCGCACAGGATCCCGAGCGCCGAAGGCACCCAGTATAATGTATTTACACGGTAGCGGTTCAGCTGCTCCAGAAGCATCAGGGGGAAAGAAAATGCCTTCTTCTCCAGGATCACATAAGTCCCGCCGCCCGTCAGCGCACCGAAAAGATCCGTGACCGACATAGAAAAATATAACGGTGTCTGACTTCCGAAGACTGTTTTTTCATCAAAGGAAAATGTTTCGTGCACCCATTGCATGTAAGCATATACTGCACGGTGCGTGAGCAGAGCGCCTTTCGGTCTGCCGGTAGAGCCCGAAGTAAAGAGCGCATACATGAGATCCGCATCCGTCATACGGCTCCGGACCTTCCGCAGTCTGTCTTCATCGACCGGTTCCTCCTGCAGTTCCTCTGTCAGGAGAACGGCTGCGCCGGTTTCCGGCAGTGCCGCCGCGTATTCGGACGAAGTAATGATCACGGCCGGTTCCAGCACGTCCAGGATATTCTGCACGCGGGAAGCCGGGCTGTCGGTGTCCAGGACAGTATAATAATTGCCGGAATACAGAATGCCGAGCATGGAAGCGATGCAGGCAAAAGACTTCGGAAGAAAGACCGCCGCGGGAGACCGGAACCAGCCCCTGCGGCTGATCGCGCTTCCGATCTTCTTCGCTTCTTCCGAGAGTTCCCGGTAGGTATAGGCGCCGCCTTCCCCGGAAACGACTGTGTTTTCCGGGAAACGGACGGCTGTGTTTTCAAATAGCTGCAGGATCGAATCCATCTTTTCTGCTCCGGTTCATAGTTTGAATATAAGTATAACACAGAAGCGGGTACAGAAGGTTTAAATATATATGAAATTTAAAAGAGCGGCCGGTAAGGCCGCTCATGTTTGTTTGTTCCTATACAGGTTTATACCTGATCATTCTCGTCAAAAGGATCACCGCATTCCGGGCAGAATTTCGGCGGATTGTAGGGATCTTCCGGCTCCCAGCCGCACTTGTCGCACTTATAGAGCGGTGCGCCGGCCGGTTTCTTCTTGCCGCAGTTCGTGCAGAACTTGCCTTTGTTCTTCGCGCCGCATTCGCAGATCCAGCCGTCTTCCGGCTTCGGCGAGCCGCACTCCGCACAGAACTTTCCGGTATTGACAGCGCCGCACGAGCATGTCCAGGAGCCGGAACCTGCCTGCATCTTCGCCGGCTCTGCCGTCTGCGCCTGCTGCTTCGCAGCCTGCTGTGCCGCGCCCATGGCGAACAGATCCTGTGCGTTCACGCCGCCGGCCTGCTGTGCCATGTTCATGCCCATGAATGCCATCGCGGGTCCCGCATTCTGATTCGAAGCGGCTGCCTTCATCGCTTCCGCCTGTGCGTTCACGAGCGTGGCGGCTGCCATGTTCGCATTCTGATAAACAGCGGTCTTCTGCAGCTCCTTGATAGCCGCTTCGTCCTCTTCGGAAGCCTTCACGCCGGATACGCCGAAGGAAACGATCTCGATACCGCGCAGCTCTCCCCATTTCGCGTTCAGCACTTCATTCAGTGCATTGGCGATCTCGAAGGTATGTCCGGGCAGCGCACTGTAGCGGATGCCCATCTCGGAGATCTTTGCGAAGGCGGGCTGCAGGGCGGTCAGAAGCTCGCTCTTTAACTGGCCGTCAATAGCGGATCTGGTGAAGCTGCCGCTGATATTGCCGCAGACATTCGTATAGAAAAGGATCGGATTGGTGATCCGGTAGCTGTATTCACCGAAGCACTTGATGGAAACATCCATATCCAGGCCGATATTGGTATCGACGACACGGAACGGGACCGGATTGGGCGTTCCGTACTTGTTTCCCATGATCTCCTTGATATTGACAAAATAAACTCTCTGATCCTTGGCCTCCAGTCCGCCGAAGCCGACTCTCTTGCCGATCGTGGCAAAGACTTCCTTAATATTGGCTGCCAGATCGCCGGATGCAAAGATCGAGGGCTCTGTGGAGCTGTCATAAACAAATTCCCCGGGTTCGGAGCAGAGTTCCGTGACCTTTCCCTGATCCACCAGGATCATGCACTGGCCTTCGTTGACGGCGATCACGGAGCCGTTTGAAATGATGTTGTCAGATCCTTTGGTATTGGATGATCTTCCGGAGACCTTTTTCTGGCCTTTGACCACCAGAACGTCATTTGTAAGCGCAGGGCAGTAGAAATACTCCTTCCACTGATCCGCCATCACGCCGCCTGCTGAATTGAGTGCAGCTGCAATAAGACCCATTATCCTTCCTCCTTTATATGTTCACTCATAATAAACGGCAATAGATTCAGTTAATTTATCGCCTTCTTATTAAATGTATCACATTTTAGCCCTGTTGTAAAATAAAAAAAGGCTTCATTACAGAGAAATACCGGAAGGATAATCTTCTGAGCGGGGATGGCACCCTCTGCAACAAAGCCATTATCAGTATATCATCTACATAAGACAAACAATGTCATCCTGCTGTAAATTCAGAAAATATTTCGTTTTTGGTGCAGAATCGGTTAAGAAAGCACTCTACTCATCCGATATTGCACAAAAAAAGAACAGTTGAATCAACTGTTCCCCGTCATGATAAAGCCCTTCTGCAATCTGTCATATTCGATGCGCCGGTTATCCTGCGGCTCATAGACACGTCTGTCATCGAGAAACGCCCTGATGTCGTCAATATCTCTCTGTACAGAACGCTCATTGATCCTGTAGAAATCCGCTGCTTCTCTTTTCCGGATGACTTCGCCTTCCATGAAACGGGTGTATATGTCCAGAACACGGCTGCATTTGCCGTAGCTTCCCTGCTGCAATTTTCTGACCTCCTGACACAAAAATAAACTGTATTCCCCCGAAAACAATTGGATTATAGCATTCATCCAAACAGAAGTCAATGTACTTACACGCTTGAAAGCAAAAAATATTTATGATATTCTTTTGGGAAACGGATCATGCTGCATCCGGTCATATTTCGTCATTTTACGGGCAGGGACCTATGAATAAGAATATCATCTCTCATTTTAAAACGATCACCGAGCACCGTCTTCTCGTCATGCGGTACTGCTTTCGGATCGGTCTTTATTACCAGGGACTGACCCACGATCTTTCCAAATACTCACCGTCCGAATTCCTTCCGGGCACAAAATATTACCAGGGCTACCGCAGCCCGAATGATGCCGAGCGCCGGGACATCGGCTACTCGACCGCCTGGATCCATCATAAAGGCAGGAACCGGCACCATATGGAATACTGGACGGATTATTCCCTGGAATATAAGGACGGGATGCTGCACGGCGTAAAGATGCCTTTAAAATATGTACTGGAAATGTTCTGCGACCGGCTGGCTGCCTGCCGGACCTACAACGGCGATAAATATACGCAGGACATGGCGTACAATTATTTCCTGAAGGGCGGCGTATCGCCGCTCCTCCATCCGGAGACAGCGAAGTTCCTGGGAAGGCTTCTGTATATGGTCAAGGTGAAGGGGGAGGATTATACGATCGGATATATCCGACACTACCGGAAACACCATAAGGATTACTGACAAAAATAACCCATGGGGACAGGCACTGCGGGTCACAA
>DFKM01000123.1 GCA_002373555.1 Lachnospiraceae bacterium UBA3645 | reverse complement strand
TTCTCCAACATGCAGAATCACACCGGTGAGCACATCCTTTCCGGTCTTCTCTATACAAAATACGGCTATCAGAACGTGGGATTCCACCTGAGCCCGCAGATCGTGACGCTGGACACCAGCGGGCCGCTGACGGAGGAACAGGTGCGGGATCTGGAACGCGCGGCGAATCAGGCTGTCTGGGAAAATGCGGCCGTGACGGCGGAATACCCGCCGCAGGAACAGCTGGCAGACATGTTCTACCGTTCCAAGACCGAGATCGACGGACCGGTAAGAGTTGTAACCATTGAAGGGTATGACGCCTGCGCCTGCTGTGCGCCGCATGTGAGACGCACCGGCGAGATCGGTCTGATCCTGATCCTGAAGCATGAAAATTACAAGGGCGGGACGAGATTCACGTTCGCCTGCGGGAACCGGGCACTGGAACAGGTGCGGAAGGACAGAAGGATTCTGAAATCCCTTACCGATATACTGACGACTTCGGCGGAGGATCTCCCGGCGAATATCCACGGGATCATGGCAGAGAGTGAAGCCAGAAAGCAGCGCGGTGACCGCCTGATGAGAAAGCAGGCGGAAATGCTGATCGAACAGCAGCCGGAGACAGAATCGGATATCTGGATCTATGATCCGGAGTATGACGTGCAGGCCAGAAGATTCCTGGTCAACGGACTTGTGCAGAAGACTTCCGGCTATGCAGGCATTTTCTGCGGAGATGATCAGAACGGCTATGATTTCGTGATCGGAAGCGAGAAGAAGGATGCGAGAGAAATGAGCGCCCTGCTGAAGGAGAAATTCGGCGCGCGCGGCGGCGGCAGCCCGAAGATGGTGCAGGGTCATGTAACTGCCGGAAGAAAAGAATTGGAAAATATAATGTGATTGAAGAGCCAGAGGGAGAGGCACCCCGGCCCGGTTCCGGGCCGGGGTGCCTCTCCTTCTGGTTCACTTTGCCGCCTGCGCTGTCAGATCTTCCAGCGAATGCAGCGGATACCGGTATACAGAATCGCCGCGGCATGCATACAGATGCCCGTCTGCCGGAAGGGATTCATAGACGAGATCGGAGGATGCCGCCAGCGTCCATGAAGTCTGGTCCAGGCTCAGCCAGAGCCCGTAGGAATCTTTGGACTTACAGGCCTTCAGGTACAGATATCTTCCGTCACTGCTGGCAGAGCATGTCAGTTGATCGACATAGGTATAGCGGAAAGAAGAGAATATATCCGGCTGTTCCGAGAAGACGCAGGTATTCGAAGCAAGATCGAAGCACTCCAGTTTCCCGCTGCGTGTGATCACGAGGAGATAACGGTCGTCAGGAGAGAATGTCAGTGCTCTGATCTCGCTGATCGCATAGGCTGTGTCCAGATCTTCGGCAGTATCTGTCTCTGTATTATAAAGGCAGATATGGCCCAGTTCGTCGGCACAGGCAAAGACCGGACCGGTATTCCCGACAGCAAGCATTCGTTCTCTGGCTTCCGGATGCTGATCCTCAAAAATGATCCGTTTCTCATGGAGGGCGTCAAAGATCATAAAGCCGTCTTTTTCGGCAGTGATCAGGGTGCCGTCATCCTTCTTATATCGATGGATACCGTATCCGACAACCAGTCCGTTCGCGCCGGGTTCCATGAATTTTCCGTCTGCAAAGGAGATGCCGGCCGGAAGTTCGCTGGAAGCAGGGACGAGCTTTCCGTCGATCCACACAGGAACCAGCGTCGTGCTGTTCGCTGCACAGCAGTCGTAGACGCTCATGACGCTTCCGTCTGACAGGACAGTATGCCGGAAATAACTTTCCATGAAAGCGGATGCATTGTCTTCATTGATCTTTTCAAGATAATAATCCACGCTGCCGTCAAGCCTGAAGAGCTGACTGCCCAGAAGAAACGATTCCTGATCCATTCCGAAGATGGTATTGTTGAAATAATCCATATCAAAAGATGCGCTGGAGAGTTTCCGGTGGTCTGCCGTATCGAAGGCGGCAACAGTCATCTGTTCCGTATCGTTCTCCTTGTATTTGACGTAGACAATATCATCGGAAGGTGATGCTGTAATCTGGCAATTGGTCAGCGGATTGTCCCAGGTCGGCGCAGAGATCACTTCACCGGAGGGGTCGGACGTAATTTTCATGATGAGCAGATTGCCCGGATGGCTGTTCATGACGGAGACGCAGAACTGCAGACTGTTCTCCGCATCATAAAACGGGCACAAATGCGCGACATCCTGCTGATCATAATCGTTATATCCCCAGACGTTCATTGTCCCGTCCTGATTCAGTTCATAAAAGGAGGAGGCACCGTTCGCATTCCAGGCATCGACTCTTCCCGTTTTTTCATCCGTCAGGACAAGTGAGAGAATATCGCCCTGGACCGATAATTCTTTTGCCAGGACCGGTTCTGTACCCAGGGTGTATTCGAACAGATCGTTCTCGCTGGCAACGAGGGCAAGATCGCCATGCACCATCATCGGAAGGACCTGCAGATACTCCCCGTAAAGATCCACGAGCGTCCCGCTGCCTGTACTGATCGACTGATTGGTAAGTGTCTGACTGCCGGTCTTTGTTTCGCCGTTGATCATCGACAGGGTAATGCCGCCGTAGTCGGCCAGATATCTCGCGCATAGAAGGTCTTTTTCATTTATGACGGCAATGCCGTAGTTGACTGCAGAGGCGGATGATTCATCGACATACAGACTGTATACCTCGCTGAAATTCTCCAGATCATAAAGCGCCAGTTTCAGTGTGCCGTGTTCACCGGCATCCGTTCCGTCTTCTTTCGAGTGTTTGACATAGACGGCAACTGCGCCGTATTTTCCGTCCTTTGAGAAGGAACCGGCATAGAAATACCACGGATCTATAGCGGAAAGCGAAAAGGTATCTTTCCCGGAGGAAACGGCTGTCCGGCCGATCTCGGTCCCGCTGCCGCCGTCAAGGATGATCAGATAAACCGTTTCGTCATCCGGATCTGCCTGGTCAAGCAGCATCATCCTGCTCCCATCGCTGTTAAAGGCACGGAAATGATTGCCGCCCAATCCCTGGTATGTATACCGCCATACCTCGCTGCCGTCTGCAGGCCGGCGGGCAATGATCCGGTCCGCGTATTTGCAGATAATGAGATCCTGAAAGGCAAATACTTCCGCCGGCGACGGATCCGCATTGCCCCGTTCCGATTCGGCAGCGTATTCCCAGAGAAGGCTGCCGTCCGCTGTGCTCACGGCCCGCACGGTAAGCACCTCGTCGGAAAATACGGCGGTCTTGCCGTCCGGCGTCAGTGCCAGCGTCTCGATTGCCGTGGACTGGGAGTATAACAGGCTGCTGTGCCAGTCCGGTCCCTGATAGGCGTAGGTGGCATCGGCCAGCAGTTTTTCCGCCCGGTGGTCATAAAGAGAGCCGGACGGATCATCCAGAAGCGCATCCAGACCGCTCTGCAGCGCACCCTTGACATCGTAGTTCTCAAGCTGTGCCTGGCCTGTGTCTACTTTTATCACAGACATCTGACGCTGCAGACTGTCATTCTGCTCGGCGATCTTCGCATTTTTGGACAGAACGACGCCGGTGAAAACCGCCATGGCAGTCATGATGATACCGGAGAGCGTGAGCAGACGATTGGTCCTGGCCCGGCGCTCCCGCTGCCACAGAGCATCAAAGGGACAGCCGATCAGGGCAGCGAAAATGCGTACGATTTCCTTGCTGAATGCTCTTCTGTTGATGGAATGGTTTTCTCCGGCGATATTGGCGGCTAAAGGTTCTGTGTCGCCGGTGATATTGCCGTCTTCATCATAGGTGTGCAGGAGATAAGGGGAGAAGGACACCTCCGGCGTGCCGTCCGCAAGGACAGCCAGGATATGGTCGCGGTCGTGGGTCTTCAGAAAATACCGGATCTCCTGCTCGCACCATCTGGATTCCGGAAGGTCGGGCGTGCAGATGACCAGCAGATATTTTGTATGGTCAAGGGCGTAGGTAATGCTGTCTGAAAGAGAGGAGGATGCCGGCAGTTCATCCTCATCCCGGAAGACCATGCCCAGTCTGTCGCCGCCGGCTTTTTCCCGGAATTCTTTCGGCACCCTGTAGTTTTCGATCCTTTTCTGGATCATTTCCGCCGCCTGTTTATCCAGCGGTTTATGCCGGTAGCTGATAAAGGCAATATAGGATCGGTCTTCATTCTGCTTCATTCTGATTTTCCCCCGCTTAGTTTTTCAATCAGTTCCCAGGCCTGACTGTCTTTCATCCGGTCTTCCATGTCCAGTTCATCATACGGACGGAGCAGGGGATGCAGCCGCTGTTCGTTGTCCCGTACCGGCGCATACTGCCAGTTGTTCATCAGATGGAAACGCATCCAGCGTTCGTGCTCGATCCGACGGCAGCGGTCAAGCGTCTGTTCGTCCAGCGATCTGTAAATCTGCGCTGCGCGTGCGAGTACACCGGAAGATGGCTGCGCGCTGTCACCGGGAAGCGTTTCTCCGTTGGAATCCAGCAGAATACGTACTTTCATCAGGAGATGATCGGCGGAAGCCAGATTGGAGCGTCTGAGGAACCCGGTCAAGGCATTCCAGTCCGGCGCATCCGGAACGGAATCCTGATAGAGCCTGTGCAGGCGGACAGCAGTCTGATACAGTTCAGAACGTAAAATGTATCCCGGCTGACAGATCGTTTCCTGCGTGCCGAAGGATGTATAGCCATTTAACGGTACAGCACCGCGGACATAGAGCGTGCCTTTCACCGGACAATATCGTTTCAGCTGGGTCACCTCATCCATCGATCGTTCGGGATCGTCATGACAGAAGATGATCCGGTCCGCATGCTTTAACAGATCGAGATCCTCATTCCACGGATCTGCATGAAAAACAAGACGATCACAAGTGGCAAACGCCTGATCGAGAAAGGGATGATTGCGCCTGAAATTTCCGAAATCGCCGATGACATGATAGGAAAGCATCTGATCCGGTGCTGTGACATTAAAGAGCAGAGCCTGTTCCAGCAGGGCTTCGGCGTATTTCCCTTCCCCGATGAGAACGATGGTTTCGTCCGGTGACGTCACCGGATACCGGAACCAGTACAGCCGGGCGCATGTATGATACGGATCGAATAAGATCAGTTTGTCAGACAGTCTGTCCGGCTCATAGTCCGACATGACACAGACACGGCAGGCAGCCGTCTGCAGTGATTCCGCCAGCCGGTCATTGTCCGACTGGTCGTCGCACATGGCAAATACGGTCGCCCCGCCTTTGGCTTTTTGATATTCGACCAGCTTTTCCGGGGAGAGCGCAACGACGATCCCGACAGGAAGGAGATCATAGTCTGTGCTGTCATCGCAAAAAAGAATGACGGCATGGTGATCTTCCAGGGCAATCGCCTGCGCGATCAGGATGTGGCGCGGATCGATCCGGGAGAAGATATACCAGTGGCTGTTCCGTTTGAACCGGAGCCATGCCAGTGGAAGCAGCCTGCCCCGGAGAAGGGAGAAAGCGGCCGTGATCAGGGCGACCAGAACGCCGATGCTGAGCACCTGGAATACGGCGCCGATCAGACGGCCGGGGACAGTTACCGGATACATATCGCCGTAACCGACGGTCGTCAGCGTAGTCAGGGAATACCAGACGGCCTGTCCGATGCCGGTGATGGAAGCGCCCGGTGCATTTTCCTCGGCGGTAATCAGCAAAAAGAGCATCAGGCAATAGAGAAAGCCTGTGAGGAGAGCGATTCTTGTCGTCTTGCGTTTCAATGTCCGGCTCCTTTCAGCATCGCGGGAATCATACGGACGTTATCCCGATCCGATTCCTTGTAATTGACAGATCTTCCGGTCACCGCGGCTTCTTTTTCCGAGAGCAGATCAAGCGCTTCCCAGGGGATCAGACACGCGTGCAGGCGTCTTTCGGAATCTTTTGTGATCCGGGTATGTCCGGCGCCGGTCTCTTCCTTCTCTTTTCTGTACAGGGCAGCGCGTTCCGCAAATACCTCTTCCGGCATGACCTGATAGCCCATGGTTTCGTGGAAGGCGCACCAGCGCATATGCTCCGTGATGCTCAGGTTTTCCAGGATCCTTCCTTCCGGGTGCCAGCCGTCACGGAGGACTGCTTCCCGGCTGATGCCGGCAGCTTTCAGGAAAGCATCCGTAAAATCGGCACTTGCCCGGCAGCTGAGACGGCTGAAGTAGTCGCAGGCCGCCCAGTCCTCTTCGGTGGTCCTTCCTTCGGCAAGGTGATACTGATGATTGATGACCATTGCCATCGCATCCAGCTTTGCGGTGCAGAGGATATCTGTGGTATACAGTCCGCTGGCGAACCGGAGACCGGTATCCGACAGCCGGCTGATCCCGGCATCGGAAATCAGCATCACAGCCGGATGATCGCCCCTGGCGGCAAGATAATCCCGCAGTTCATAAGCGATTTCGGCGTTCTCCTTGTCGCTGCCGGTGCAGACGGCGATATAATTCAGTGTCCGGCGGTGGGTTTCAAGATAATCGTAAAATGGTACGCTTCTCGCATTGTCCTCAATCACCGTGAACCGGTCATCATGGGCGCGAAGCCCGGGATAGCGGTAGAAAAAGCAGCCGGCATTGGAATGATAATCTTTGGCAACGATGGTGGCATGGAAATTGCTGCCGGCAAACTGCCCGTTCGCGATCAGCTGGCGCAGGACTGCCTGGCCGGTCTGCCCGAACCCGATGATCAGACATTCAAAATCATCCGTCGCAAGCGCCTGGTCATCAAAGGCCATGGTTTCATATGGCGGGCAGTCATGGATCATCAGCCTGGCCAGCATATCCGGTTTTTCGATGGCAATGACGCTCGAAAAGCTGCCTGTGGTCTGCCTTTCCGGCTGTGCGCTGTGCAGCAGCTCTTCGCCGTATGCTTCTTCGGCAAGGATGGCGCAGAGCTGCACCTGCCCGGGCAGGAATCCGCCCGCTTTCAGTGTGTCGGAAAGGCTGCGGGAATAGGCAAGATTGGCGGATTCATCGTTATCCAGGCAGAAAACATGAAGCCTGCGGCCCTGCGGGGTCACGCCGATACGGTTTAAAAAGGCCGCCGTCGGCTTTTGGGCATCGGCATCTGTAAACAGCAGGCAGCTCATACCGGAGATCCTGTTCTCAAAATCGCTGCCGGGTCCTCTGTCAGTGAAAATCACCGGACCCTTGTGTTCGCGCAGAAGCTGTCCGGCAAAGCGGATGGAGGATTCATTCGCGCCGTAGATCAGGTTGAGGTCGTGACGGCGGAGGAGAAAGAGCCTGACCGTACGGATCATCCGTGTTCCCAGAGCCGCGATGACTGCACTGGCAGTGCAGTAAAGCGCAAGCAGGTGAACCGTATAGATGATCAGCTGCATGACCGGCGCCTGCAGAAGCGGCGCACTGCTTATCGCGCCGATCTCATTTCTTCCCAGAAACATGCAGAACACGGAAAAAAGCGTGCGGATCATTGCCTGGAGAGGACTGCTGCATACGATGGAGAATCCGTATCCATAGATCAGGACACCGGCTGCACCGGTGATAAAAAGGATGACGCCGTTCAGTCTGGTAAGGATCGCCGGCTGGAACCCGAGTGACAGCATCAGGGCGAGAAATAATATGATCGTGAAGAGATAGATCAGGGCGAGTGTCATGGCAGGCCTCCCGTCTGAAAGTGTATTTATGACCACAACAGGCCACCGGCTAAGCCGGTGGCCCTGAATGATTAATTTCCGTAAAATCCGCTTTCTTCTGCGACCGCTTCGCTTAAGGCGCGCACCGTCTCCGACGGCGCATAATCCGTGTTATTGTACAGATAGGCGTGCAGTTCGGTTACGTTCGATGACAGCGTTACCGGATACAGGAAGTTCCTGCCGGTGTTCGGCGCTTCATTCTCGAACGGGAAGCCTGCCGAATCCGCGATATTGAACTTGCCCATGCTGCCGGCCAGCGTCAGCACTTCCGGCAGAGAGAGCGAAGAGGAGATTCCGGGGAATACCTCGTTGCAGACATTGATGACCGTAGGTATGCCGGCCTGCTTCGCCTTGCTGAGCGTCTTGTTGATGACTGTGCGCTGTCTTTCGGTACGCTTGTAGTCATCGCCCAGGCCTTTTCGCAGACGGCAGTAGGTAACGGCCTGAATGCCGTCCACATGCTGTGTTCCGTCCTCGACACTGATCTTCGAAGATTCGATGCCGGTCGACTGAATGACTTCATTAATATACTTGTTGATGCCTTCGCATTCTGCGGAGGAAAGCTCCAGATCGATTCCGCCGAGCTTGTCGATCGTCAGCGCAACGGCTTTCCAGTTGACAGTGACATATTCGGTCACATGCATATCAAAGTTCTTGTTGATCGTGGAAAGCTGCTCTTCGGCACCGTACTTCGAATAGACCTCGGTCAGCTTCATGTGTTCGCCGCCGGTCGTCTCCACATAGGTGTCGCGGTAGATCGAAAGCAGCTTCACATCGCCCGTAGACTTGTTGATCGCGCAGATGATGTTGGAATCGGCGAGCGTCCCGGACTGGAGCGTGCTGTTGTCTCTGGAATCCACGCCGAAGATCATGATCGTGCGGTAATCTTTCAGCTCCCGCTGGATCGATTCCGGCAGGTCGGAGTTCACGACAACATCCGAGGCCTTGAAGTTCGCCGAGTCGACCTTGCCCCACAGGGAGGACAGATAGCCGATGCCGCCCGCGGCGACGACCACGAACAGCAGGACCACGATCAGCGGGATCAGAAGACCGCGGGAACGCCTGCGCCTGCGCTGCGGTCTGGCACTGCGGGAAGAGCGCTGACGGCGCGGCTCATAATCCTCTCGTTCATCATGGCTGCGTCTTGCGGTACTGCGGGTGCTTCTTCTTGCCGCCCGCGGCTCGTCATAATAACGGTCTCTGCTGTCCTCTGCGGCAGCCTTTCTTCTGCTGCGGCTGTTCTCGTAGATCCTGACATCTTCGTCGGGATCCTCGTACCGGCTGTCGTAACGGTCCTCATACGGATCGTCGTCGTAATACCGCCCGCTTCCGCGGGAATAGGCGTAGTCATCATCATACGCTTCCCTGCTTCGGCGGGATGCTCTGCTGTCTTCTTTATAATCGTCATTATACGGCTTGCGGCTGCGGCGCGGTGTTCTGCGGCGGCTCTGGTCGTAATCGGTTCTGCTCATTGTCAATCCTCCGGTGGTAATGTCAGATCATGATACAGTAATTCCCGCGGCCCATGACGGTACGCGCGGAACTCTTAAGTCTATATCATACCCGAAGACAGCAGGAATTTCAAATATTTTCCATGTCATCGACACAGTTTTATCACAAAGTGCCTGTATACTCGGAGACAATAAAGGGCGTAAGATTATTTGCGTTACCGGAAAGGCGGATAAAATCATGAGTGAATATTATGATGAAAACGGATATAACGGATCTGATATGGACGAAGAAGCAGGCCGTGAAGACGGTGCGGAATACGGAAACCGGACGGAGCAGCCGCAGGAGGAATACCGCAGATCACCGGAGCAGCGGGCGGAAGAGTACCGCAGATCTCCCGAACAGCGGGAGGCCGAGAGCAGCTATACCAGCGACGGCTACCGCAGGAGATATGAGAGCAGTGAAGGCAGCGGGCAGACCCGGCAGGACAACCCTTATGCATATGGTTCGGACGATGCTGAAAGCCGTTACCGCGCCAGGTATACCGGCGGCAGCAATGGCGGCGGAAACAAAGGCGGCGGCCATGGAAAGACGATCCTTGCTGTTATCGTAGCAGCGTTGCTGCTCGGCGGCGTCGTCGGCGCAGGATGCTGGGCGATCGGCTCTTATGTCGGAAAGGCCGGCACGGCTGTCAGCCAGAGCGAGTCGGAATCGCAGAAGGAAACACAGATCGCACAGGAAGCGGCCCCGGGTGCGGGCGAAAGCCAGACACAGGCAGCCACAGAGGGCGCGGCGCAGGCAGAGCAGCCCTCCACAGCAGCGCAGGCGGACGGCGGCAGCAATACTGCTGCAAATCAGGAAGCCGCTTCCGGCAATTCTGCTATCGCCGAAGCAGCGCCTTCGGACGGTGCGACAGCTGCAGTCAAAGCACTGGATGTCACCCAGGTCGTCGATGTAGCGATGCCTGCCGTCGTGGCGATCACCACAAAATCGGTTTACGATAATTACAATTCGGGAGATTTCAATCCCTTCTATTATTATTTCTACGGCTACGGCGGACAGGAAAACAGCCAGCCTTACGAAGTGACCGGCGCCGGTTCCGGCATCATCATCGGCGATGACGGCACGGAACTCTGGGTCGTGACGAACAACCATGTCGTGGAAGGTGCGGATGCGCTGACCGTAACCTTCGGCGATAATACGACTGTTGACGGTTATGTCAAAGGAACGGATGCGCAGAATGACCTGGCCGTCGTCGGCATCAAGCTCGAGAATCTGTCTGATGCCACCAAATCCTCGATCGCTTCGATCCGCATGGGTGATTCGGATTCCCTGAAGCTCGGCGAAACGGTCATCGCCATCGGAAATGCGCTCGGTCTCGGTCAGTCGGTCAGCACCGGCGTTGTCAGTGCGGTGAACCGTGAGATCACGACATCGAACGGCAATACGCTGAAGACGATCCAGACAGACGCAGCCATCAACCCCGGCAATTCCGGCGGTGCGCTGCTGGATGCGAACGGCGAGCTGATCGGTATCAATGTTGCGAAGGACGCGGAGACGGATGTCGAGGGCATGGGTTATGCGATCCCGATCTCTTCCGCAAAGGAGATCATTGAGAAGCTGACCACGATGGAGCCCAGAGAAGCTGTTTCCGAGGATGAATATCCTTACATGGGCGTGCAGTTGAACGACGTGAGTTCGAGCGTTGCACAGGCGTACAACATTCCCGAAGGCGTGATGGTCTATTCCGTGACGGACGGCAGCCCCGCAAAGGAAGCCGGACTGCTGGAGCAGGATGTGATCGTGGAGTTCAACGGTACGAAGATCGGCACGTATGATGCGCTCGTGAATGAGCTGCAGTACTGCAAGGGCGGCGATACCGTTACCCTGAAGGTGATGAGAGTGGAAAACGGAAGCTACCAGGAGAAGGAGCTTTCCATGAAGCTCGGATTTAAAAAGGATTTTGAGAATACCGAACAGCAGCCCGCACAGGATGGCCAGAATGGTCAGCCCGGACAGCAGCCCGGCCAGAACGGTCAGCAGGGCGGAAACGGCTGGGGCGGCCAGCAGGGCGGTTTCCCGGGATTCAATTTCGGATATTAAAAAGGATGACCCATGGGGACAGGCACCGCGGGTTACAAACGCTTTTGCGTCTGTAACCCGCGGTGCCTGTCCCCATGGGTCATTTCAGCAGTTCCTGCATCAGATACGCATATAACCGCTGGTTGTCTTTCTGCCAGTTGTCGCACAGCCGCTCGGCCTGTTCTTCATCCGACACCGGAATGTTGATGGAGATCATGGTGGAGCGGCCTTCTCTTACCTCCAGCCGCACATTGATATCGCTCGTGCCGGATTTATAGTAATCCGCAACGACATTCACCTCGTCTCTTAACCGGATGCGGTTCTTCTTCAGAAACTCGTTGATATCGTCCTTGATCGCATCGGAGATCGTTTTTCCGAAATAGCCCAGCGCCTCCTCGCCTTCGCGGGTGATCTCATACTGGGTCGTATTGCGCATCGTTTCCTGCGTGATCAGTCTGGCTTCCGCCAGCTCGCTGATCGCCTGCTGGAATGTAAAATAATCCGTGTACTCATGCTCCAGGAAGAATTCCGAGATCCGGGAATTCTTGAGCGGGAATTTCGCCATCCGGAGCATGTACAGGATCATGAGTTTATATAATGTAATGGGTTCCGAAAGCATTGCCTCTTCCTCACAGATGGTCAGATAGGTCTCTAAAATATGATGATATCAGTATTACAGCCGTTTATCAAGTGGCGGATCTGCAGAAATCTGCGAATAATACCTGCATTGGTACTTGTTATATTCTGCCTTTTTCAGTATAATTATGCGCAAATACTTTTGTGCGGTACAGCCGTATAGTATTAAAGATCCTAAGGGGGAAAGAAAAATGTATGGAACTTTCTGGGCACTCGTGCCGCCGCTGATCGCCATCGTGCTGGCGCTCATCACGAAGGAAGCATATTCCTCGCTGTTCCTCGGTATCGTCGTGGGTGCGCTGTTCGCCGCGAACTTCAATCCGGTCGGGGCGCTGGACAAGGTCATCAATGACGGCCTGATCACGGCGATCGCGGATAACGCAGGCATCTTCCTGTTCCTGGTCATCCTCGGCGCCATCGTCGCACTGGTCAGCGAGGCCGGCGGTTCTGCGGCGTTCGGACGCTGGGCATCCAGGAACATCCGCTCGAAAGCCGGCGCGGCAATCGCAACGTTCATTCTCGGCATTCTGATCTTCATCGATGACTATTTCAACTGCCTGACGGTCGGCAGCGTCATGCGTCCGGTCACAGATACGCACAAGATCTCCAGAGTGAAGCTGGCTTACATCATTGACGCCACCGCGGCGCCTGTCTGCATGATCGCGCCGATCTCATCCTGGGCGGCCGCCGTTTCCGGCGTCGCTTCCGATCTGGATACCGGCGTGACGGGCATCCAGCTGTTCATCAGCGCGATCCCGTACAACTTCTATTCACTTCTGACCTTCGTTTTCATCATCGCCATGATCATCCTGGGCGTGGATTACGGCCCGATGAGCAAGTTCGAGAAGAAAGCGCAGGAGACCGGCGATCTCGCGGGCATCGGCGATGAGAATATCGAGACCGGAAATCCGAAGGGACGCGTGCCGGATCTGATCCTGCCCGTTCTGGTGCTGATCGCGACCTGCACCATCGGTATGATCTATGTCGGCGGATTTTTCGGAACAGACGCCTGGGGCGGCACGGATTTCGCAGGCGATTTCATCGGCGCCTTCGGTAATACGGATGCCTTCATCGGCCTTCCCTGGGGCGCGCTGATCGCGCTCGTGCTCACGATCATCTACCTGATCGCCAGAAAAGTCATCACCTTCAAGCAGGCCATGGAATGTCTGCCGAAGGGCTTCAACGCCATGATCCCGCCGATCCTGATCCTTGTGATGGCGGTTTCCTTAAAGACCATGACCAGCCAGCTCGGCGCTGCGGAATTCGTAGCCTCCGTTATGCAGGGTGCTTCCCAGAGCCTGTATACCATGCTGCCGGCGGTCATCTTCGTCGTGGCCTGCATCCTTGCGTTCGCTTCCGGTACCAGCTGGGGAACCTTCGGCATCCTGATCCCGATCGTTACCGCGATCTTCCCGGCGTCCTCCACGCTGCTGATCATCGGCATCTCCGCCTGCTGCGCGGGCGCGGTCTGCGGCGACCACTGCTCGCC
>DFKM01000077.1 GCA_002373555.1 Lachnospiraceae bacterium UBA3645 | reverse complement strand
CTGCAGACATCGCCGGACAGATTGGACGAGGTGGAAAACAGATTCATGATCAGATAGCCGAAAGCAAGCGCGCCCACAGAGATCATTGCCAGGGCCGCATCGCCTTTCACCATTGCATTGCGGCTGCCACGCAGAAGCAGAATCGCACTCACGATCGTGATCGGCAGCACCAGCAGCATCTGGTTGGTAAAGTTCAGCACCGCAGCAACGGACATGGCGCCGAACGCGACATGGGAAAGGCCGTCTCCGATAAACGAGAACCGTTTCAGCACCAGGGTGACCCCCAGAAGCGACGAGCATAATGCGATCAGCACACCGACGATCAGTGCATATCTGACAAAGGGATACTGCAGATACATTGCGAGCTTCCCGAACATTTTCTCCACCCCGTTTCCGTGATTCCTTGTTTCAGACAACTACCCGCGGACTGCTTATTTCAACGCTTCCTTCAGGACTTCCAGGTTGCTTTCCATGACAGAAAGGTAGGTGCTGCCGCCCGCCGCATCCTCTGATGTCGTTCCCTGCATGGAATCCAGGCTCAGGATCTGCTGATCCTTTCCTTTCGTGCTCTGCACGATCGTTTCGGCGATCCTGTGATCCGTGCCTTCGATGGTCATGACCGTATGCAGTCCCAGTTCATCCACTTTCTGCGCAAGAAATGCAATCGTCTCAAAGCTGGCTTCGGTCTCCGCGGAGCAGCCGACAAATGCGGCATAATAATCCAGGCCGTAATCATCCGTCAGATAGCGGAACGGGAAACGGTCTCCGAAAAGCAGCGTCTTCATCGAGCCGGCAGCTACCGCTTCCGCATACTGTGCATCCAGCGCATTGATCTTCCCGATGTATGCCTGTGCATTCGCTTTATATGTTTCCGCGTTCGCTTCGTCTGCAGCAGCGATCGAATCGGCAATAGTGTTCACAAGGGAAGCGGCGTTTTTCAGAGAAAGCCAGACATGTTCATCATATTCGGGGCCTTCTTCATGTTCGTGCTCTTCGCCTTCCTCGTGTTCTTCATCGGCATCATGGTCATGCTCTTCTTCCTGCATGCCTTCGACCACTTCTTCTTCCTTGACGGAATCGCCGAGTGCCTCCAGCAGATTCACAACGACCATCTCTTTGTTGGTCGCTTCCTGCAGGGCATCTTCCACCCATTCGTCAGATTCACCGCCTACATAGATGAAGACATCACAGGAAGCGATCTTCAGAATATCGTCTGCAGTTGGCTGGTAGCTGTGCAGATCCACGCCGGAATCCAGAAGCATCGTCACTTCGGCGCCTTCTGCCTTGTCTCCGAGAATGTTCATGACCCAGTCATATTCCGGGAAGATCGTGGTAACGATCTGAAGCGATCCCCCGGCTGCGCCGCCTTCCGGTTCAGCCGTATCAGCCGCCGCAGATTCTGCAGGTTCCGCAGCCGGTGCCGAAGATCCGCAGGCGGAAAGGCAGGCTGCCGTCATAACAAATGCAATCAGTAATGCTGTCATTTTCTTCATTGAAAAAACCTCCTACTTTGATCAGACTGTCATAAAAATGCATAGTAATCCCCCGGATGCCGTTCGGCGGCCGGTTCAATCATTCAGTCTGACTCTGTTTAAAAACGGAGTATTGCGGATAAGTAAAATGCGGATCTCCTGCAGTCCGCCGCATACCGTCAGGATGACCAGCATGCAGACTCCTGCCGTGAGCATGCCTGTACCGATCTTTTTCACCAGATGGGAACAATGTTCCAGCTGGATGCAGACTTCACAGTCCTCACCCGTGCATTCATGACCGGCCTCGTGCATAAAGAAGGTAAAAGAAGCCAGCAAAACAACAAGCATCATGACAGCCATGATACCCGCGACGAACTTTTTTCTGTCCGATCTGATCTGCATCCGCTTCTCTCCCTGTGAATGGAATCAAAGAATCTGCCATTTGGCAAATATTTAATATGTTATATCACCTGCCTATTTCTTTGTCAAGAATATGAGAACAATTTTCAATTTCGGACTATACGGCTATAGAATTTTTTCAAAAAAGCGGATGACAAGCGGCCCTCCTTTGAGTATAATGGTACAGATAAAATTTAAATAGAACTACAGGAGGGACCATCTATGCCAAAAAGAACAGATATCCACAAAGTGCTGATCATCGGCTCCGGTCCGATCATCATCGGACAGGCTTGTGAGTTCGACTATTCCGGCACCCAGGCATGCAAAGCTCTTCGCAAGCTCGGATATGAAATCGTTCTTGTCAATTCCAATCCCGCAACCATCATGACCGATCCCGAAACTGCCGACGTTACGTATATCGAGCCCCTGAATGTAGAACGTCTGGAGCAGATCATCGCAAAAGAACGTCCCGATGCCCTTCTTCCCAATCTCGGCGGACAGTCCGGCCTCAATCTTGCAGCAGAGCTTGCCAAAGAAGGCATTCTTGATAAATACAATGTCCAGGTCATCGGTGTTCAGGTGGACGCCATTGAGCGCGGTGAAGACCGGATCGAGTTCAAGAATACCATGAACGCGCTCGGCATTGAGATGGCCCGCTCTCAGGTCTCCTATTCCGTGGAAGAAGCACTTGCGATCGCCGATGAACTCGGTTATCCGGTCGTCCTCCGTCCGGCCTACACCATGGGCGGTGCCGGCGGCGGTCTTGTATATAATAAGGAAGAGCTGAAGACCGTCTGCGCCAGAGGCCTGCAGGCTTCCCTGGTCGGCCAGGTGCTCGTCGAAGAATCCATCCTCGGCTGGGAAGAGCT
>DFKM01000207.1 GCA_002373555.1 Lachnospiraceae bacterium UBA3645 | reverse complement strand
ACCATGGAATGCACGATGCTCTGCGGATGGACCAGCACTTCGATCTGATCATAGGAAACATCGAACAGCCAGTGCGCTTCCATGACCTCCAGCGCCTTGTTCACCATATCGGCGGAATCGATCGTGATCTTGTCGCCCATCGTCCAGTTCGGATGCTTCAGGGCATCCGCCGCGGTCACAAGCGCCGTCTGCTCATACTTCATCCCGCGGAAAGGCCCGCCGGATGCTGTCAGCAGGATGCGCCGCACCGGATTCTGCCGGTTCCCGTGCAGGCACTGGAAGATCGCCGAATGCTCGCTGTCGACCGGGAGAATGCTGACGCCATGCTCTCTGGCCAGCGGGATGATGATATGTCCGGCGCAGACCATGGTCTCCTTATTGGCGAGCGCGATATCCTTCCCGGCTTTGATCGCAGCGATCGTCGGCCGGATGCCGATCATGCCGACCACAGCGGTCAGCACGGTATCGCAGGCAGGATCAACGGCCGCTTCCGTCATTCCGTCCACCCCATGCACGATCCGCACTGGCAGATCGGCAACGCGTGCGGCGAGATCCGCCGCATCGGCTTCTTCCGTCACGCAGGCGATCCCGGGACGGAACTCCCGGATCTGCTCCTCCAGCAGTTTGATATTCTTATGCGCTGTCAGCGCGGTAACTTTCATATCCGGCTCATGTCTGACCACGTCAAGCGTCTGACGTCCGATCGAGCCTGTAGAGCCCAGAAGCGCGATATTTCTCATATTGATTCTTCCTTTAACAGCTGCGCGCAGAACACAGCGGCAGCCGTATTACTTGATAATGCAGATCAGATACCAGATCAGCGGTGCTGTAATGATCACGGAATCGAACCGGTCCATGATCCCGCCGTGTCCCGGGATCAGCGTGCCGTAATCCTTGATATTGTACTGTCTCTTGATCGCAGATGCAGCCAGATCTCCGATCATGGAGATCAGTGCGCCGACAGCGCCGATGATCATCAGCGCGGGGATCGGCATCGTGAAGACCGTCAGATGATTCCTGAAAACGATCGCGAAGATCAGCCCGATCAGGGCCGCGCCGATCACGCCGCCGACGGCTCCCTCGACCGATTTTTTCGGGCTCAGCACCGGCGCCATCTTATGCTTGCCGAACAGCATGCCGGCGCAGTAGGCACACGTATCGCATCCCCAGGAACTGATGAAGACCAGCCATACCAGGAACTGCCCGTTCTCCATGCCGCGGATCCGCAGCATATAGGAGATCATCACCGGTACATAGAAGAACACGAAGAAGCTGAAAACGATCTCGGAGATATGGATATCCGGATATGAAAACACATAGAAGACCAGCATGAACAGCAGCATGATCACCGGTACGGCCTCCCGGATCATATCCGCGCCGGTGCTGTAATCCGTGCCTTCGAACAGAAACGTCAGGAACCAGATCACTGCGGCCGCATATCCGATGAACGCGAGCGGCGTCTTCTCATGCTCGATCACCTTGAACAGTTCATACATGCCGATCAGCGAGACCGCCAGCAGGCCGATATTCATGACCGGCCCGCCCATGACCAGCAGGAAGACGGCGATCACCATCAGGATAATTCCGCTTCGAAGTCTTACCCAGAACATCTCATCTTCCTCCGAACCGGCGGTTCCGCCTGTTATACTCTTCGATCGCCGCAACCAGATGTTCCTTATGGAAGTCCGGCCAGTAAACGTCGGTGAAATACAGTTCGGCATACGCCAGCTGCCACATCAGATAATTGGACAGCCGCAGTTCGCCGCTGGTGCGGATCATCAGGTCCGGATCCGGCATCCCGGCGGTATCCAGATGGGCGCTGATCACTTCTTCCGTGATCTCTGAAGGTGCCAGCGAACCGTCCCGTACTTCCTCCGCGATTTTCTCCACGCCGCGGCGGATCTCGTCACGGGATCCGTAATTGAGCGCCAGGACGAAGGTCATGCCGGTGTTTTCCTTCGTAACATCCTCCAGCATATTGAGACCGTCAATCAGATCCTGATCGAATTTGCTGCGGTCGCCGATGCTTTTTACACGGACGTTATTCGCCATAGCGACTGTCTTCAGTCTGCCGATGTAATAGCGGAACAGCGACATCAGGGCACCGACCTCCTCCGAAGAACGCTTCCAGTTCTCCGTCGAGAAGCCGTAAATGGTAAAATACTGTATGCCGAGCCTTGCGGCGTCTTCCACGATCTGTTCCAGATTCTCGCATCCGGCTTTATGTCCCATGCTCCTCGGAACATGATGTTCTTTCGCCCAGCGCCCGTTGCCGTCCAGTATCACCGCCACATGCGCCGGAATGATCATATCCTGCATATCCTGTCCTCACATTATTTCAGATTAACGGAAGAATGTCCGCTTCATTATCCTATAAAGAGGCAGGGTGCGCTCCCTGCCTCCGCAATCACAGCCGTTCGATCAGACTGTCATGATCTCTTTTGTCTTCGCGTCGGTCTCTTTCTCGGCCGTCTCGCTGTACTTGTCGGTCAGCTTCTGGATATCGGCGACAGCCTTCTTGGAATCGTCTTCCGTGTATTCGCCGGCCTTCTCCTGCTTCTTGATGAAGTCGTTCGCATCACGTCTGATGTTCCGCAGCGCGACCTTTGCGGCCTCGCCTTTCTTCTTGACATCCTTCGCAAGGCTCTTGCGGCGCTCCTCGGTAAGCTCCGGGAAGATCAGGCGGATCACGCTGCCGTCATTGGAAGGATTGATGCCGATATCAGACTTGTTGATTGCCTTCTCAATGGCCTTTACCTGGCCTTTGTCCCAGGGCTGGATCTGCAGGATCCTGGCTTCCGGCACGGTCACGCTGGCGATCTGGGCGATCGGAGTGGCCTGTCCGTAATAGTCAACAGTGATCTTGTTGAGCACCGCGGGATTTGCGCGGCCGGCTCTGATCGTGGAGAGCTCTTCCTTCAGATTGGAGATGGTCTTACCCATTTTGTCTTCATAAACTTTTAATGCGTCATCCATTGTGTCTTCCTCCTTCTATTTTTCTGCGGGCTGCCCGGCGCAAAGTGATCCCGCAGTCCGTAATATGCTTCTTTATACAGTGACCCTGGTGCCGGTAATCTCACCCATCAGCGCACGTTTGATGCTGTCTTCTCCCTTCAGTCCGAAGACAGCAAGCGGCATCCGGTTCTCCATGGCGATAATGGAAGCGGTCAGGTCGATGACCTTCAGTTTTTTCTCTACCATCTCATCAATCGTCAGGGTATCGAATTTCACGGCATCCGGATTCAGCGCGGGATCGGAATCATACACACCGTCGATTGCCTTGGCAAGCAGAATCTCATCCGCACCGAGTTCCACCGCGCGGAGCACGATGCCCGTATCTGTCGAGAAATACGGATGTCCTGTGCCGCCGGCAAAGAAGACCACTTTTCCGGCCGCCAGCGCTTCTTCCGCTGCGTCCTTGGAAAACAGTTCGGTCATATCGCCCACATAGAACGGCGTAAAGATCTTCGTCTGCATGCCCTCGGTCCGGAAGATCTCGGAAACATACAGGCAGTTCATCACGGTGGCCAGCATTCCGATCTGGTCGGCCTGCACTCTGCCGATCGCCGTACTCGTACGGCCTCTCCAGAAATTGCCGCCGCCGATCACGATCGCCAGTTCCACGCCCGCATCCACCGCAGGCCTGATCTGTCCGGCAACTTCGCGGACGACCGCTTCGTCAAATCCGGTCTTCTTTTCCCCGGCAAGCGCTTCGCCGGAGAGCTTCAAAATAACTCTTCTCTTTTTTTCCATAGTGCAAGCTCCCAAATACCGCTGCATAAGCTGTTATCGTGCGGAAAGCCGTCCGTCAGACAGTCCCGCAATCCAATATATTGTAGCATAATACGTCAGAATTGTCTATATTTCCGCCTTTTCCCTGCGGAATTCATCGATTCTTTCCAGGAATTCGTACGGCACTCTTAAGTTCCCGTAACCGCTTCCCAGCGCCAGTCCCGGCTTGATCTTCCCGTGAAAATCGCTTCCACCAGAACGCAGGCAGCGGAACTGTTCCGCCAGTTCTTCGGCAACGCACTGCTCCGCCTCTGTGAAATCGCTGTAGCGCACTTCCAATCCGTCTGCGCCGGCCAAAAGAAGTTCTTCGGCGGCCTGCCGGCTCGCCTGCAGATCGTTTTTAAAGATCTTGTGATAATGAGCGATAAAGACCGTCGCGCCGGCTTCGTGAAGCAGCCGGATCCCATCCACTGCCTCCGGGCTCCATTTGGGCAGGTAGGCCGGCTTTCCCCTGTTCAGAAGAACGTCAAAGGTCTCCTGCACGGTCTTAAAATAGCCTGCCTCCACGAGCATCTGGCCGACAAGACCTCTTGTCACGACCGTATCGTCCCCCGCGCCGCTCGCTGACGGATCAATCGGATAGTTCAGTTCCGCAAGACGCTCGAACATCTTCCGGTTCCGGTTTTTCCTTGCATCGACGATATCCTGCATCATTTTCTGCAATGTTTCGGATCCTGTGTCGGGGAACAGCCCGACGAGGTGCACACTCCGGTTCTTATGTTTGGTTGAAAGCTCAAGGCCCGGCACCACGCGGATGCCGAATCGTCTGCCGGCGTCCAGCGCTTCATCGATCCCGGTTACGCAATCATGATCCGTGATCGCGACGGCAGCAAGCCCCGATTTCGCTGCCAGTTCCACCATTTCGGAGGGTGTCAGGGACCCGTCGGAGCAGGTCGTATGTGCATGAAGGTCAATCCATTTATCCATCAATCTGTCAGTATCTTCTTTCTGTTATTGTAGCTGCATGCGATCCATCAGAACTTTCCGGAATGTCCCGAGAAGCCGCCGGAGCCTATGGAAGTGCCTCCGCCGCCCGGCCGGTTCCCGTTCTTTCCGCCTTCACTGATGATGCGGGTCGAGACAGAACGTCTTAAATATCTGTCCTGCTGCGCGGTGAGATCAAAACTCCCGTTCACTTTGTAATGATCGGCATTCACCGCAGTTCGGACACTCTTCATGGACTTGGAGAGTCCCAGTGTTGCCATAGCCGATGTGACCAGTCCGGCAAACAGTTTCATGATGCTGTTCAGGAAGCCGCCGCCACGCTCTTCTTCAGGACTTACATCGACCGGCGTACCGGCGGCCTCCGCCTGCAGGTACTTCTCGCTCTCCCGGATATAATCCCGGAAGCCCTGATAATAATCATCGTCCCCGAAATCGTCCAGGAACTTCCTTTCCAGCTGCTCCTTGCCGTAATCCGTAAATGCCGCATTTCCGACGGCACCATGCGCGATCAGCGCATAATCCCTGTCATTCAGGGAAAGCAGCAGCATCACGCCGTCCCGGTCTCCGCCGTAGCCGATATCCAGGCTGTCGTAAATGGCCGTTGCAGCATCATATGCACTGGTGCTGCTGTATTCGCTGTAGTCATCCAGAATGACCATGTAGATGCCGCACTGATACTGCTCCGCAGCCGCATAGGCAATGGCATCCAGTTCTTCGGCCTGGTCTTCCGAAAGCAGACCGGCGATATCCCACATCTGCCTTTCATATGCATTTGCAGAAGATACGGCGAAAACGCCTGCCGGCAGCAGTGCGATCAGTACTGCCGTCAGAACGATCAGAGCGCGCTTACAGAAATCCATCGATCTTTTCATCTCTGTCCACCTCCGATCAGAAAATGAGGCTGAGCAGCAGGAAGACCACTGCTGCGAATCCTGCAAAGAATCCGCCGAGTTTCCCCTTCGACACAGGCAGGTCACCGACCATCTTTCCCGTCTGGCCGTTCATGGCAAACAGGAAATCCTGATCGTTCCAGCGGGTGTTCAGCATCCAGACCGGGAATAAGGCATAGCTCACTTTCCCCTGCACCATGCGGATATCCTCGCCCGCCGGATGCACGGCGTTGTATCCCTTGACGGTCCGCATCAGTTCATTGCTGAGCGACTGCTTCACTCTGTGTTCTATGCGCGGGATATTCTCCTTGGCAGTAACATCATATTTATCGGCCAGATAACCCGGCAGAAAGGCTGTGGAGAATTCTTTCAGTTCACTATAGTCATACGGTTCGATCGAATCCATATGATCGTCCGGCATCTTTCTGGCGCCGTCCGCCGGAACCTTCTCGAAGGAGAGCGAGCCGGAACGGACGACCGAATAATGATCTGTTTCCGTGACCTCTTCCTTCCCTCTTCTGTAGGAACGGGATTTCTCCGCATTGAACCGGGCCGTGCCCTCCGCAACGCCGTCAAAAAGCCAGAACGGGACATAGATCCCGCGGATCTCCTGAATATGGTTCTGGCTGGTGAATACGCCGGGAAGCAGCCATTTGCCCTTGTAATGCTCTTTCAGTCTGGCAACGGCCTGTTCTTTATTGTATTTGAAGGGAATGATATAATCCGGCTTCAGCGTCCCGGCGAACTGTCCCGGAATGATGGTCGGATTATTGCAGTACGGACAGCTGGTCGCCGCGGTCGTCGCATCACAGATCAGCTCGGCGCCGCAGGACGGGCAGGAATAGGCCCGCATGGAAGCGGAATCACTTCCCCAGTCATCCGTCAGGTGCGATGTATCCCACTGTCCCTCCGCCTGCTGCGTCCCTTCGGTATATTCCGGCGGGATCTCTGCTGCGGCTGCGGCGGCCTGCGCGGCCGCAGCCTCTTTTTCCTTCTCCTTCTTCTCCGCCTCGGCTTCCATGGCGGCTGCGGCGGCTTCATCCTTCTCCCTGTAGAAAGCCTCGACCTCCTCGGTCGTATAGGTGCTTCCGCAGTAATCACAGACCAGCTTTCCGGTCTCCGGAGAGAAATGAAGCGGGCCTCCGCACGCGGGGCACTGATAATTGGTTATCTGTGACGGCATAAGCGCCTCCTTAACAGCATGATAAACAATCCTACAGAAGCATTATAATCCAAACCGCAGCGGCACCGCAACCGTTATGTTCCGGCTTTCACGAGTGCTTTGTGCTCCCATTTTCCGCTTCTGTAGCGGCAGTAGTTGATCAGACAGTTCGTGCACCAGGCCAGCGGCAGCGAATACCAGAGGCTCCGGTAGCCGATGAAGGTCAGCGACATGAGATAGGCGCTGCTGACGCGGATGAACAGATTGATAAAGCTCGCAACGGCAGTGATCTTCGCATCGCCGGCGCCCTGCAGCAGGCCGGCCGCCAGCGTATAAATCGAATTCGGAAGCATAAAGATCACAAGCAGATCCAGATGTTCGCAGCCGCGCTTCAAGCCTTCTTCGGAAATGTTGAAGATCGAGATCAGCTGTCTGTCGAAGGTGATCATGATCACCGCGATCACAGCTGCGATCACGAGCGAATATACGGCTGTAACACGGAACCCCTTCCGTACTCTCTCCGGCTTGTTGGCGCCCATATTCTGGCCGGTAAAATTCGCCATAGCCGCATTCAGTGTACTCGGTACGATATGAATGAATGATTCCACCTTCTGCATCGCCGCGTATCCCTCGATACTTGCAGCGCCGAACGTGTTGACAAGTCTCTGCAGTACGATAAAACCGATGCTCATCACCGATGTCTGCGAGAGGATCGGGATCCAGAGCCGCAGGATCGTTCTGACTTTATCGCCCGACAGCCGCCGGTTCCCCGGCGCAAAGATATTCAGGTGCCCGTAATGCCGGATCATATAGAGATATGCCGCGGCGGCAGAACCTGCCTGTGACACGGCTGTCGCGAGTGCGGCGCCAACGACCTCCATATGAAACACGATGATCAGAAGAAGATCCAGAAAGATATTGATGACCGCACCGATCAGGAGAAAGACCATGGCGCCCTTCGAATCACCGTGCGCCCGCAGGATCCCGTAGACGACATTGTAGGCAAAGAAAAAGAACAGGCCGACAGAATAGATCATGAAATACTGCATGCTGTACTGCTGCATATTCTCCGGCGGTGCAAGGAACAGGACAACGACAGGATAGGAAAGGAGCAGGCAGACCGCGATCACAAGAACACTGACAAGGAGCGTAAACCATTGTGCCGTAACAGCGCATTCCGTAATATCCTCTTTTTTCCCGGCGCCGTAAAACTGCGAAACGACGATGCTGACCGCATTGCCAAGCGATGTGCAGAACATGTTGACCAGCATGATGAGCGACGCCAGCAGGCCGATCGCGCCGAACGCCGTTTCACCCACAAAATTACCTACAATAACGGAATCCACAAACGAGTACATCGTCTGCAGAACACTGGCTCCTATAAGCGGAAGGGCAAAGCGAAATATCGCCTGCCCCTCGCGTCCTTCTGTCATATTGTGATCCATAATCCAATTACCTGTCCGACTTACGAAGTGACATCCTATTACCGGGAGCTTATGCCCGGCAGGGACGTCACTCGCTTTTGATACCTCACGCCTCGTCAATCGCCTTTCCGATATCATGCCGGAAATGCTTATCCTGAAAATCGATCTTCGCCGCCGCCGCATACGCATTGGCTCTCGCCGCCTTCAGATCCTCTCCCAGCGCCGACACGCCGAGCACCCGGCCGCCGTTCGTCAGGAAAGCACCTGTCTCAGACAGCTTCGTGCCCGCATGGAACACCACCACGCCGGGCTCCTTCTTCAGTTCTTCCAGTCCGCTGATCTCATAGCCCTTCTTGTAAGCCACCGGATAGCCGCCCGACGCCAGCACTACGCAAACGCAGGCCTCATCCGAGAACTCCAGATCGATCTGATCCAGCGTACCGTCCACACAGGCTTCCATCACTTCCACGATATCATTCTTCATTCTCGGAAGGACCACCTGCGCCTCCGGATCGCCGAAACGCGCATTGTACTCCAGCACCCGCGGTCCCTTTTCCGTCAGCATCAGGCCGAAGAAAATGATGCCCTTGAACTCTCTGCCTTCCGCCCGCATCGCGTCTACCGTCGGCTGGAAGACATACTGATTGCAGAAATCCTCCACTTCCTTCGTATAGAACGGGCTCGGGCTGAACGTGCCCATGCCGCCCGTATTCAGACCTTCATCATTATCCAGCGCTCTCTTGTGATCCTGTGCGGAAGCCATCGTCTTGATGGTCTTTCCATCCACGAAGGAAAGCACGGATACCTCACGGCCGGTCAGGAACTCCTCGACTACCATGGTATTGCCCGCGGCGCCGAACTTCTTATCCTGCATGATCTCCTTCACGCCGGCGACCGCTTCGTCATGATCCTTGCAGATCAGCACGCCCTTGCCGAGCGCCAGTCCGTCCGCCTTCAGCACGATCGGATACTCTGAGGTCTCCAGATATTTCAGCGCCGCATCGGCATCCGTAAATGTCTCGTAGCCGGCTGTCGGGATATTGTACTTCTTCATCAGCTCCTTCGAGAATGCCTTGGAGCCCTCGATGATCGCCGCATTCTTCCTCGGGCCGAATACACGGAGACCCTTCGCTTCGAACACATCCACGATCCCGCCGACCAGCGGATCGTCCATACCGACGACAGTCAGATCCACGCCGTTCTTTTCGGCAAAATCCGCCAGCGCGTCAAACTCCATCGCGCCGATCGGAACACATTCCGCAATCTCGCCGATGCCGGCATTTCCGGGGGCGCACCAGATCTTTTCCACTTTTTCATTCTGCGCGATCTTCCATGCGAGCGCATGCTCTCTTCCGCCGCTTCCTACGATCAGTATCTTCAATTCAGTTCCCCCTTTTTCTTCGATTCCGCAAACATTCCGATCGCCTGCGGAAGGATCTTCCACTCCGCTTCTTCCATGATCCTTCTCTGCAGTACCTCGGGCGTATCGCCTTCTCTGACCTCGACTGCCTTCTGGATCAGGATCGGACCCGTATCCGTCCCGGAATCCACGATATGCACGGTCGCCCCGGAGATCTTTACGCCCCGCGCAAGCGCCGCTTCATGGACCTTCAGCCCGTAATAGCCGGTCCCGCAGAAGCTGGGGATCAGCGACGGATGAATATTGATGATCCTGCCTGCGAACTTCTCTACCATTTCCGGCGGGATGACTACAAGGAAGCCCGCCAGAACGATCAGATCCGGCGCCACATTCTCCAGCGCCTCGATCAGCGCCTGGTTGAATGCCGCCCTGGTCTCATAATTCTTCGGTGAAATGCAGCAGGCGGGGATGCCGTGCTTCTTCGCGCGCTCCAGCGCATACGCACCTGCATTGTTGCTGATGACCGCAGCGATCTTCACATCCGGAAGTCTTCCGTCTTCCACCTGATCAATGATCGCCTGCAGATTCGTGCCGCCGCCCGATACGAGAACCGCAATCTTTAACATATGGTCACTCCTTCTCCGGAAACCACTTCGCCGACGATATAGGCGTCCTCTCCGGCTTCCTTCAGGACGGCCACGGCCTTCTCTGCTTCCGCTGCGGGAACCGCCAGCACCATACCGAGTCCCATGTTAAATGTGTTGTACATCATTTTCTCTTCGATATCGCCGCTCTCCTGCAGCATTTTGAAGATCGGCGGCACCGGATAGGAATCCTTCTTCACGGCAGCGGCCGTGCCTTCAGGAAGCATTCTCGGGATATTCTCATAGAAACCGCCGCCCGTGATATGGCTGCAGCCCTTGATATCCACACCGGCATCCTTCAGCGCTTTCAGCGCCTTCACATAGATCTTTGTAGGACGCAGAAGCGCTTCGCCGAGCGTCTCGCCGAGCATGTCATAATATGTATTCAGGTTCTCTTCCGTCATGCGGAACACCTTCCGCACCAGGGAGAATCCGTTCGAATGGACGCCGGAGGAAGTAATGCCGACAAGCACGTCTCCTGCCTGGATCCGCTCTCCCGTGATCATGTCTTTTCTGTCGACCACGCCTACGATAAATCCCGCGACGTCATATTCATCGACCGGCATCAGTCCGGGGTGCTCCGCCGTCTCCCCGCCGATCAGCGCGCAGCCTGCCTGTCTGCAGCCCTCGGCCACGCCCGCAACGATCTGCTCGATCTTCTCCGGCTCATTTTTGCCGCAGGCAATGTAATCCAGGAAGAACAGCGGCTCTCCGCCCGCGCAGGCAACGTCGTTCACACACATTGCCACACAGTCGATGCCGATCGTATCATGGCGGTCCAGCAGGAACGCGATCTTGATCTTGGTGCCGACGCCGTCCGTACCGGAAAGCAGGACCGGATCTTCCATATCCTTCATACCGGCTGCCGAAAAGGCGCCGGAAAATCCGCCGATGCCGCCCAGGACTTCGCTTCTCATTGTCGATGCCACATGCTTTTTGATGAGTTCCACAGATCTGTAGCCGGCTTCGATATCCACGCCGGCCTTCTTATAATCCATCGCCATGAGAGTACCTCCTACATCTGTTCGAGATAAGCTTTATAGCCGATCGTTTCCAGCTTCTCCGCCTTGACCAGGACGGAATCCTTCAGATCCTCCGAATAAGCCGCCACACGTGCCGCGATCTCCGGATCCGATACGCCCAGGATCTTCGCTGCCAGCAGGCCCGCGTTCAGCGCGCCGTTGATGGCGACAGTCGCGACCGGGATCCCCGGAGGCATCTGGACGATCGAATAGAGAGAATCCAGTCCGGACATCGTCTTTGTCTGTACCGGAACGCCGATGACGGGAAGCACGGTCTGGGATGCGACCATGCCCGGCAGATGCGCTGCACCGCCCGCGCCGGCAATGATGACTTTGATGCCGCGGCCTGCCGCTGTCTTTGCATAATCCGCAAGACGGTCGGGTGTTCTGTGTGCGGAAACAATGGTCAGCTCATAAGGGACCTGAAGATCGTCCAGCATTTCCGCGGCCTTTTTCATAACGGGAAGATCCGAATCACTTCCCATGATAATACCTACTGTGGGGTTCATTATGTTCTCCTTTCAGATGCCCAGCACCTCATGTGCTTTCCTGACAGACTCCAGCGCTTCCTCCACGGTCTTTCCCATCGCGGTGATATGGCCCATCTTCCGGCCTTTCTTCACCTGCTCCTTGCCGTAGATATGTACCTTTACGTTCGGGATCGCATACGCTTTTTCAAGGCCCGTAAGCTCCGCCGTTCCGTTTCTGTCCCCGATGATATTCTTCATCGCCACCGGCCCGATCAGATCCGGATTGCCGAGCGGCAGTCCCAGGATCGCACGGACATGATTCTCGTACTGCGATGTGTAACAGGCTTCAATGGTATAATGTCCGGAATTATGCGGGCGGGGCGCCAGCTCATTCACGAGGATATGCCCCTGCTTCGTCACGAACAGCTCGATGCAGAGCATGCCGACGACATCGAAAGCAGCCAGCGTCGTCCTCGCCACTTCCATCGCTTCCTTCGCGGAAGCATCCGAGATCGCCGCCGGAACGGTCGTCTCATCCAGAATGCTGTTCTTGTGCCGGTTCTCTGCGACCGGGAAGACAGCCATCTCCCCGTTCGCGCTTCTGCACGCCAGGATCGATACTTCCTTTTCAAAATCGATCCAGTGCTCCACCATCAGCGGAAGCTTCCCGGCGCCGAGCGCATCATACGCCTCCTGCACCTCTTCCTTCGATCCCACGCGTGCATTTCCCTTGCCGTCGTATCCGCCGGTGCAGGTCTTGAGCATCATCGGATAGCCGAACTGCTCACCTGCGGCGTAAAGATCTTCCACGGAACCGATCGGCAGGAACTCCGGCACGGGGATGTCATGCTTCTTCAGCCACTGCTTCTGCGTCAGCTTATTCTGGATCAGACGCAGCGTTTCCGAAGAAGGATAGACCTTATAGCCCATACCCTCCAGCTTTTTCAGGGCCGGAACGCTGATATGTTCAAATTCATTCGTGACGACATCCACGCCGTCCGCCATTTTGATGATCGCGTCGATATCATTGAAGTCCGCCACGATATGGCCGTCCGCGATGCTGTCGGCCGGGCAGTGTTCCGTCGGATCCAGGATGAAGAACTGCGTATCCAGACGCTTGCCGTCCAGGATCATCATCTTTCCCAGCTGTCCGCCGCCGATAATTCCTACTTTGTACATGAATGGTATTCCCCCTGTAAATGGATCTGTCCTCCGGGAACCGGGCAGACAGCCAACGTATCCAATGATTTATCCCCAGATCGCCCCGGAGATCGACATCAGCAGCATGAGTGCCGCCATGCCGCCGTTCGTGAACAGACCGATGCGCCAGTTCACCTTGCTTTCCGCTTCCACCATATAATGGCCGTAGAGCGTGATCAGTACACCTGCGGCAGACAGTCCGAGAACCAGGATCCCGATCAGACTGAGCGGCCAGGGCGCATTGCCGTGCGCGGCGATCGACCAGGCAAGACCGCCGATGAACGCGAGCACGGAAAGTGCGAACAGAAACAGCGCCACTTCCATAAATGTAACATCCTGAAGCTTCTCCCCGAAGGTCTTCTTCTCAATGAATTCGATCCCCTTCCGGGTACGCTTCCAGGTAACCTTCGACATCAGGCTTCGCCTCCGTACTGCTTGTAGTAATCGTCGATCGCGGCAAGGATCTTCTCATCAAGGATATACTTTCCGTCGACCGGCGTATCTTTCAGATATTCCACGACCTCTGCCATCGTTACGATCGCGGCGGTCTGCATGCCGTATTCGGCAGAGATTTCCTTCAGCGCGCTCACTTTTCCGCTGCCTCTTTCCATCCTGTCCACGGAAACGATCAGGCCCAGGACCTGTACGTCTCCCTGTGCTTTCAGGATCGGCATGGTCTCGCGGATGGAGGTGCCGGCTGTCGTAACATCCTCGATCATCACGATGCGGTCACCGTCCGCGATCGGGCTTCCGAGCAGGATGCCCTTGTCGCCGTGATCCTTCACTTCCTTGCGGTTGGAGCAATATCTCACATTTGCTCCATGCTCCGCGGAAAGTGCGATCGCTGTCGTAACGGACAGCGGGATGCCTTTATACGCAGGTCCGAACAGGATGTCGAAATCCGTTCCGAAATTATCTGCAACAGCCTTCGCATAGAACTCGCCCAGCTTCTTCAGCTGCTCTCCGGTCCTGTAAAATCCCGTGTTGATGAAGAACGGCGTCTTCCTGCCGCTTTTGGTAATAAAATCGCCGAACTGCAGAACGCCCGACTGCACCATGAACTCTATGAACTGCTCTTTATATCTTTCCATATAAAACCTCTCGTTCCGATTTTTGGCATCCTTTACAGTAGCATAGATGCTTCATAAACGCAACATGGAGACATCGTCCATTCCGTGTCTTTCCATATATTTTTCAATGCCGGAAATGACTTTCTCCATCGTCAGCGGATCATTGAAATTCGCGGTGCCGACAGCCACGGCTGAAGCGCCCGCAAGCAGGAATTCCAGTGCGTCTTCCGCTGAAGCGATGCCGCCCATGCCGATCACGGGGATCTTCACCGCGCGCACTGTCTGCCAGACCATGCGGACAGCCACCGGCCGGATCGCGGGACCGGACAGACCGCCGGTCATATTGGCCAGAAGCGGCCGTCTTCTCTCGATGTCGATCTTCATGCCGGTCAGTGTGTTGATCAGCGAGACCGCATCCGCGCCGCCGGCTTCCGCCGCTCTTGCCATCTCCGTAATATCCGTCACGTTCGGAGAAAGCTTCATAATGATGGGTTTCTTCGAAACCTCCGCCAGCTTTTTCGTGATCTCATAGACCGAATCCGCATTCTGGCCGAAAGCGATGCCGCCTTCTTTCACGTTCGGACAGGAGATGTTGATCTCCAGAAGATCCGCCCGCGGCTCCTCCGACAGCCGCTCGACGACCCTGATATAGTCCTCCGCTGTCTTTCCGCAGACATTCACGATCACCTTTGTATCGGCATATTTTTCCAGTTCCGGAAGGTCCCGATTCACAAAGACGTCGATGCCCGGGTTCTGCAGACCGATCGCATTCAGCATTCCCGAAGGGGTCTCCGCCACTCTCGGGGTCGCATTGCCTTCCCACGGCACGGCCGAAACACCCTTGGTAACGATCGCGCCGAGTTTTCCCGGATCCATCCAGTCGGCAAATTCATGGCCGGAGCCGAAGGTGCCGGAAGCGCTCATCACGGGGTTTTTCAGAGTCACACCTGCAATGTTTACAGACAAATTCATAACTCCACCTCCCGCGCGTCGAAGACCGGGCCTTCCAGGCAGACCCGCTTCTTATTGATATTCAGATAAGCATCCTTCTCCGTGGATTTACAGACGCAGGCCAGACATGCGCCGATGCCGCAGGCCATGCGTTCCTCCATCGAAATGATGACACGCATATTATGCGCTTCCCCGTACTGCTTCAGCGCCCGCAGCATCGGGATCGGGCCGCAGGCCATGATCGCGTCGGCTGTCAGGCCGTTCTCTTCGATCGCATTGATCACATTGCCCTTCGTACCTCTGCTGCCGTCCTCTGTAGCAATGTACAGATTTCCGTGCTGCGCGAGCTCCTCATCCAGATAGGTGACCGAAGGATAGCCCATCACCAGCGTCTTCTTTATATGCAGGCTTTTCGCAAGGTACAGCAGCGGCGGAATGCCGATGCCTCCGCCGACGATCATTACGGATGAAAATCCGGGATCCAGCGGGAAACCATTGCCGAGCGGGCCCTGGATCCGGATCGTCTCCCCCGGTCCCAGCTTCGAGAACTCCTCCGTTCCGGCGCCGCCCACACGATAGACCAGCCGGATCGCGCCGGTAAACTTATCTGTATCACAGATACTGATCGGGCGCGGCAGAAGTCTGCTCTTATCCCCGCAGTACAGGGAGAGGAACTGTCCCGGCGCGGCAGCGGCTGCCGTCTTCGGCGCCTTGATCAGAAGATCCATGATGCCCGGGATCATCTCCGTCTGGTTGATGACCCAGGCCTTTTCCTGTTTTCTCTTATTCTCCATAAAAAATCCTCATTCATTTGCAGGCATCCTGCAGTCTTCACGCGGTGGATCCTTCGTCGCTTTGCTCCTCAGGATGACAATAATATTGAACACGTCAGCCGTTTTGAAAGAGGCAGCTGCAAACCTTTCAACGAACTTTCAGCACACAGCTCCGGCAGCAGGATCATGACGGAAACTGTAGAGCGGAGAGCGACAGGATCGGGCGAAACCGCCGACTGGAAGCCAACACGCTTTATTCGTTGGCAGGAAGGAGTGTGAATGTTTCGTCCCGGATCCGAAGCAATCGGAGCGACCCTGTTTCCGGCATGATCCTGCTGCCGGAGCGTCACTTAATTGCCTCTATTTTACCGACCGCAGGTCCTCGATCATATCCAGCGTCGCCGCACGGGCCGCATCCGCAAACCCTTCCGCGCCGAACTTCGCATACTGCTCCTTCTTCCACGCCGCGATGATCCCCCGCGACGAATTCACGATCACACCCAGTCCATCCTGATCAAAATACGGCGCAAGCTCCGCCGCGCCCGCACCCTGCGCACCGTACCCCGGTACCAGGAACACCGTCTTCGGCATCAGCTTTCTCAGTTTCTCTCCCATCTCCGGATACGTCGCGCCGATCACGGCTCCCACCGCCGGATATTTCTCATACGGAACAGCTTCTCCCCATTCGCAGACCTTTTCACCGACAAGCTCATAAAGCGGCTTCCCGTCGATCAGCCTGTCCTGGAACTCTCCGCTCGAAGGATTCGAAGTCTTCACCAGCACAAAGATCCCCTTCCCGCAGCTCTCACACGCCTTCAGGAACGGCACGATCCCGTCCGATCCCAGATACGGATTCACTGTCACAACATCCTCGTCAAATACCGGCAGACAGGCACTGCCCACCTGCACAGTTCCCAGATGCGCCGCCGCATAAGCTGCGGAGGTGGAGCCGATATCACCGCGCTTCACATCGCCGATTACGATCAGGCCTTTCTCATGACAGTAATCCACCGTCTTCTTACAAGCGATCAGTCCCGGGATCCCGAACTGCTCATACATCGCGATCTGCGGCTTCACCGCTGGGATCAGATCATAAACGGCATCGATCAGACCTTTATTGAATCTCCATACAGCCTCGCCGGCTCCTTCCAGTGTCTCTCCACATTCCGCAAAAGCCGCCTGCAGGATCTGCTCCGGGACAAATCCCAGCTGGGGATCCAGTCCCACGACCACAGGCGCATCCAGTTCGCTGATCCTCTTCATCAGTCTGTCCATCATATCTTTATCCTCCGAAAAAAGCGGACTGAAAAGTCCGCTTCAAGCGGCTGCAGGTTCCCTGCAGCTGTTACTTGGCAGTATACATTTTAATACGCGCTGTCATCCCGCGTCTCATCACTCTGTCCAGCGCGCCCCAGTATCTTGCCCCCGCAAGGTCCTCCAGGCCGTCGCTGTCATAGTAATAACTCGTGCCGGCTTTCTGTTTCGTGGCAGCCTTCATCCATCCGTAATTCTCGGTAATATCCGTCATCGCGCTGGGATATCCCTGGGAATTCGAAAATTTGACCGCGATCGTATAGGTATAGCCCTTTTTCAGTTTGATCGCTTTTTTCAGCTTCACCGTATAGAAACCGGCATTGCTGATCACGCCGGTCTGCGCCTTCTTCAGAAGCTTCTTTCCAGAAAAAGGCTTTCCCTTCTTCGAATTTCTGTAGATCTGGATCGAATATTTCGTTCCTTCGCTCCATACCCCAAAGCCCACCGCCTTCAGCTTTTCCTTGCTGCCGCCGACAGCCTTGAATGTGTTGGCCAGTGTAAACGATCCCAGATTTGCGGCATAGATCTCACCGGTCGCCGTGCCGCCGTCATACTGATAATTATAGGTATAATTATTCTTTTTCGCGACGTTGAATGCGACCGCAGTATTGGTCTGGCCCGCGCTCGTCAGAAGCGGGATATCCTCATAGGAAATGTACTGATAGCCATTATTTCCCCAGGATGTGCCCCACTGGTTCTTCACGATCCAGGCACCGTTGCCCGACGGCTTGATCACGAAATTATCCCTGCTGTAATTGTCATCCCAGCCGACGATGGCAATGGCATGATTATAATCATATTGATACGGGCAGAAATAAGCGCCGGTCGAATAGTTGTAGAAATACGGCTCGTCCGCAGCACTGTGATAATAATTCGCCGCTACAGCGCCGTATTTTTTGATCAGCGTCTTGACGCCCGTAAGATCATTCATGGCCTTTATTTCAAAGCCCTGAACGTGCAGGATATCGTTCTTATAAGCCAGCGAAGACTTCAGCGTCTTCCCCATGGTCTTGCTGTACTTCGCCTTGCTTTCCTTCACCGGGCCTGCCCAGGTCAGAAGATGCAGGGCATTCTGCAGAATGTTCCCGCCCACATCATACCAGTGCGAGGCATTGATGTAAGACGGTACGGCAGTCGCCTTGTCCCCTTTGATTCCCTTCAGCGCATCTGTCTTCTTGTGATAAAAGAAATACGCCAGCTGGCTCTCGGACAGATCCAGCTTGGTGGTCGCTTTGGCGGATCCGATCTTCACCTTGTTTCTGACAGCGGACGCCTCCATGGCGGCACATACGGAAAAGAACGAGCATGTATTATATTTTCCCTGGTTCTTGACTTTGGAAATGTATTTCCCCACGGAAGTATATTTCGACGGCAGCGATGCGCCGTCCGCCGGAACAGCATCGGGGATTATGATCTCCGGAACAGGTGTATAGCTTGCCCCTGTTCCCCGTGTCTCAGTAGCCGGTGCCGCAGACGCTGCCGAAGGAAATGCCAGCATGACGGCAGCCGCCGCGCACAGTATTCTTCTCATTAGTCTGTCCATACAGCCTCCTGACACAAAACGGATGAGCGGCCTTTTCTTTCTGTTGGAACCGCTTCAGTTTCTTTAGAATTATAGCATTGAATCCGGTTATTTCAAAGCAGTTTCCGCATATCCTCGGGAAGCGGCGCCGTAAGCTCCAGCTTTTCATCGGAGAAAGGCCGGTACAGGACCATTTTCCCGGCATGCAGGGCAGCTCTGTCGATCCGGTCCGTGCACCCGCCGTAAAGTTGATCTCCCAGCAGCGGATGGCCTGCAGCCGCCATATGCACCCGGATCTGATGCATGCGGCCGGTCAGGATCCGCAGATTGACAAGGGAAACATCCGCCGTCTCCCCGATCACTTCATAAACTGTTTTCGCATATTTTCCGTCTTCGGAAACGATGACCCGGAGCGCATTTAACGGATCCCGCCGCAGCGGAAGTTCGATCTTCCCGCGCCGGTTCCCGAAATGCCCGGAAACGACCGCCGTATATTCTTTATACAGCAGTTTTCTTTCCCGCTGTTTGATCAGCCTTGCCAGCGCTGTCCGGTTCTTTGCGAAGCAGATGACGCCGGACGTGGAGATATCCAGACGGCCGACCGGATGCGGGATCACCGGTTCGCCGTTCTCGCGGAAATGATAGACCAGACGGTTGACGATGGTATCCTCCTGATGGATGCCCGCCGGGTGCGAAGACACGCCTGCCGGCTTGTTCAGCGCGATGATATCCTCGTCTTCATACAGGATCGTGAGCGGCAGCGAAGACGGTCTGATGCTGTGTCCTTCCGCAGGCACGCTGCCCGCATCCGCATCCACAAGATCGCCGGGGTGCAGCATCTCCGTCACATAGACTTCCCGTCCGTTTACCAGAATACCGCCGTCCGTATATTTCAGCCTGCTGATCTGCTTTTTCGTGAGCCCCATCCGGGTCCTTAAAAAATCATAGAGCCGGATCTCCGATTCGGCTCTGTCAGTAAGCCTTCTGCCCATTTTCCCTTAAGCATCCCGGCGGACAATGAAATCCGCCGTTTTCCCGGCAGCGGCGCGGATCAGATCGGCCGGTGCGAGCTCCAGCTGCAGGCCGAGCTTTCCGCCGCTGACCAGCACGGTCTCCAGATCCAGGATGCTCTCCTGGAAGAAGGTCGGAAAATGCTTCTTCATGCCGATGGAGGTGCAGCCGCCTCTCACGTAGCCGGTGAGCGCCGTCAGCTCCTTCAGCGGCAGCATTTCCAGGGATTTTTCGCCCGCGACCTTCGCCGATTTCTTGAAATCCAGTTCATCATCGATCGCCAGCACGAAAACATAATGCTCCTTCGACTTTCCGACCGTGACGAGCGTCTTGTAGACTTTTTCGTGCGGCAGGCCGAGCGTGTCAGCGATCTGGGCGCCGTCCGTAAATTCCGTGCACTCGTAGGTATGTGAAGAATAAGCGATCTTCTCCTTTTCCAGGATCCGCATCGCGTTCGTCTTGACTTCCTTTTCTTTCTTTCCCATAATTTCCTCCGGCTTCTGTTCTTATTCCGGTTCTTACTGCATGTTGACCATCTCGCAGGAACAGATCCTGCAGCCGTAAAGCGGCGCCTCCGGATCGGTTTCTGCACCGGCTTTTTCCGCCAGCTCCTCAAACGCACGGTCACGCTTTTCCGTATTCTCAAAGATGCCGAATACAGCCGATCCGGATCCCGTCATCAGGCTTCCGCGCGCGCCGGCGGCAAGCAGGATTTCCTTCAGCAAACGGATCTTCTCCTTCTCCGGAACCGCATCCTCGAAAATGTTGTACAGAAGATCTGAGACTGCACCGGCATCCTCCGCTTCCAGTGCTTTTACCATCTGATCATTTCTGTTCTCATGACGGTCCGGCAGCAGCTCGTCCGTCCGGCGGTACATTTCACCCGTATTGAACGAGTACGGCGGTTTGATGACCAGCAGCGGAAAAGCAGCCTTCGTGCAGATATGCATCAGACGCTCTCCCACGCCCAGGCCGCGGGTCGCATGACGGATCGTGCAGGCCGGCACGTCGGCGCCCAGACCGGCACCGATTCCGATCAGCTCCTGTTCGGTAAGATCCGGCAGATATTTTTCCGCGAGAAACGAGAGAAGCGCAGCCGCATCCGCGCTGCCGCCGCCCATCCCCGCGCCGGAAGGAATGTCCTTCGTAAGCGCGACCGTCAGTCCCGGGATCTTTCCGGGATATTTCTCCCGCATCGTCTCATACGCCCGGACCACCAGATTGTCCGCTGTCTGAAATGCCGGGATGCTGCAGGAAAAACGGAGCGCATCCGCATCGTTTTCCTCGATCTCCAGAAGATCGCAGAGACTCACCGGGGAAAAGATCAGATCCAGATCATGATAGCCGTCTTCCCTTTTTCCGAGCACGTGCAGCGTCAGGTTGATCTTGGCATACGCCTTTACTGTTTCCTTCATTTCAGATCTCATCTCCCGCTGTGAGTATGCAGAATACACTTACGCCGAGTCCCCGTCCGAAATCCGTGAGGCCCTCGCCGGTCGTCGCGGTGATCCCGATGTCACGGATTTCCATGCCCATGATCTCCGCAAGCGACTGCTTCATCGCATCCACTTTCGGCAGGATCTTCGGCCGCGCGCCTTCGATGCTGACGGAAAGATGAACGGGCCGCATCTTCATGGCGTGAAGATCCGCAAGCGCTGCTTTCAGATATTCGCGGCTGTCCTTGATGCCCGAAGCACACATCTCGTCCGCCACCGTACCAAGGATATTCCGTCCGGTAATGCCCGAAACGGCATTGGTCACCGCATGCAGCAGCACATCCCCGTCGCTGTTCGCAAGAAAGCCGGGCGTCCCGGCAAAACGCACGCCCGCAAGAATGCATTCTCCCTGACCGTCCGGCAAAAATCTGTGACTGTCCTGTCCTATCGCTGCCCTGATATTCACGTTCATAAACCTCCGACGCTCTGTCTGTACTGATCTTTCCAGGTCTTTACCAGATCCCGCAGGCCGGCAGCCCTTCTGATATTGTCCTTATCGAACCATTCGGCGGCATCCTTTGCGCTTCCTGTATCCTCCGCATCCGTCTGGATCCGCCGGAATTCCGACTCCCACATAAAACGCTGCTGTTCATCCGGCTCCGGCATGACCGGCAGCGTAACGCCGGGATCCGCCAGCCGGATCTGATACAGCTTCTTCGCAGTCCTGTCATCCCCGAGCAGCTCATAGGCAAGGGACATGGATTCCGCGGCCTCCTGCCACAGATACTGCCTTGCATTGACGATGCCGAGAAGATAATAGATCCTTCCCGCAAAGGCCGGGTCCGCGAGCTCCGGGGCATTTCCGCCGAGAAGCTTCCGAAGCGTCAGATCCGCCGCTGAAAGCCTGCCGTGTTCGATCAGCAGCTCGGCTTTTTCCCGCATGCGGACCGGCGGCTTCTTCTGGGACTCCTGCCGCAGTTTTTCCCGGAAAGTATAAAGCTCATCGCTGTCATAATAATGGATATCCTGCAGGATGACGAGGAGAAGCTCGGAAAGATCCGCCTGCGCCTTCCATTTCCGGAGCTTGTGCTCCAGGTCTTCCATGGCAAGCTCCTGTCCGATGAACCGGAACAGGCGCTCATCCAGGAAATCCTCTTCGATCAGCGTTGCATTGTGATAGATGTAATAACTCAGTTCTTCCGCAGAATACAGCATGATCCCGAGTTCCTGCACATAATACGGCTCGTTCACCTGCCTGTTCCTGCACAGCAGTACACTGCCCATAACGACCTCCGGGCACCTGATGCCCCTCAGATGTTGATATCTTTTCTGATCACGATTCCCGAGGAAGGGAAGATCTCTCCGAATCCGAGATCCCTTACCCGGATCGTCAGCAGATCCTCTTCCGTAAAGGAAAGAATCACTTCGGTACGTGTCGTCTTGTTCGGCCGCTCCGGAAATTCGTCCAGGCTGACGCTCACCTTCTCCGCCTGCGGAAGGCCGTATCTTCTGACAAAGAACGTAAGCGCTTCCGTCCCGTCGGGGATCAGCTCCACGCTCGTACGCGCCTCATACCAGTTCGTTCCCATCTCCGTCAGCACCAGCTTCTCCGGGCGTCCGTCGTAACGGACATCCATCTCCACCGAAGCCTTCGTCCGGCCTTCGCACATGAAAACATACGGAAATGCCGTCTCCTCCTTCCGGGCATCCGCGGCAGCCACCGCTGCACCGGATGCGAAGATATGCTGTCCGGCGAACACCTTGCGCTTAAAGCATACCTTTTTCAGGAAGCCCGGCGCCCAGTCCGTGGAAACGAAACCCTTTCCGGTCAGGATCACCGAGGAGATGATCTTTTTCGCGAGCAGCCTGTCCGCACAGGACGTGAGGATCGAATCGCCCATATGCTCTCCGGAAGCGGAATCCAGCACATTCAGGCTGAAGCCCTCCTCCAGCTTTTCCTTTGCCGCTTCGACCACCTGCGGATTGCGCCCCCGGACGACCCGCATTTCATAATAATCCAGTCCGTCATCCGTGAGGTCGAAAAGACTGACGCTGTTTGCCCAGACATCCTTCGGTCTGGACAGGACATAGTACAGGAAGCTTTCGCTGTGGCTCAGGATCCTGACCCGGTCTCTGCCCACGCCCAGTCTTTCGGCGATCCGGATCAGCATATCCAGCACATTGCCGGAGAGCTTCCGGAGCGTGAAGACCAGGCTGTCCACATTCTCGCTCATAAAACGACTGGCGGTCATGTCCATCAGCTGCTTGATGAACCGGTACAGCAGTTCCTCGGCCGAATACCGTACGCCTTCGATCGTCGCGCTGCCTTCCTGTTCGGCCATCCGGATCAGCTTGTCAGCCACCACGCCTTCGTTGAACAGCGCCCGCTTATAGGCTTCCTCGCCCACGAACCAGATGTCGGCTCTCTTTTTCTTGCAGATCATCGTGGGAATCAGACAGGAAGCATCCTCCCGCGAGAGCATGAGCGCTTCTGTCTCCCTGCCCGCGGGTTCACAGACACATACCTGGCTGTAATCATCGCACAGATCTATTCCAATTAACAATCCCATAATCAGTACCCGTTCGCGTTCATTCGGAAAGCGAGAACATTTCGGTCACCCATGTATCGCGCGCCGCGTAGTCCATCACCCGCTGCTGCCACTCCTGCACATACCGGCCGGACCGCACGGTATTCTGGAGACGGTTGAGCTCTGCAAAACGGCTGCGGTCCTTTGCATCCGAAGCAGTTCCGCGGATGCTGCCGGCTGCGGCGGTCTCGCCGTTTTCGTCCGTGATCTCATACAGGAGTTCATCGCCCTCGAACAGCAGCACCGGTTTTACATAGATCCCGGGGAATACCTCGGGGATCATCATTCGCAGCGGCGTGCGGTCTTTTCTGTCCGGAAGCAGTGTCATCGTGACTGTCAGATGCCGGTCTGCACGACCATGATATTCGATGATCTCTCTGTGACGGATCTCCTCCGGAAGCCGGATCTTGCCGGCCAGCTTCTTCATAAAGGAAAAGATCCTGCCTTCCCTGTAGAAACGGTCCATGAGCCGCATGCAGAGTCCGCTCTCTTCCGGAAGAAGGGCATCCTTCATCGCATAGTATTTGACGAGCGCAAGCTCCATGATATCGGACGCGTCATCTTTTTCCGTCTTCTCGGTACATACCTCGGCATAACGGAAGACATATTCACCGGCGGGCTCATCCTGACGGAAGTAGCCGGCGCATTTCGTAACATAATAAGCTTTCAGGAGCAGCGGTTCGGTATTCTCCTGGCGCATATAGATCCGGAAGACATCATCCATTCCCGCGCGTTCTCCCGAGAACAGCATCTGGGCCAGAAGACGCTCGGCCATATCCGACAGGTTGACATTTTTTTCAGATGCCGCAAGCAGTACCGGCTGCATATCCGCACTCGCCGCATTGTAATGCGTGCACAGATATTCCAGGATCAGATCCGTTGCCTGTCCCTGCATGAAAAGATATCTGCACAGATCGACCAGCAGTTCATCTTTCGTAAAGAAACCGCTCTGGATGGAATGCTCTGCGAAGGATTTCAGGCTCATGATCGGCAGTTCCCGGTAGCCGACACGGTTGATCTGTCCGGCTGCCTCGGACAGCCGGTTCATCCGGATCAGCAGTTCCGTCAGCTTCAGGCGCTGTTCTCTCCGGACGCCGCTGTAGCGGACACAGGAAAGCAGTTCCTCTTCTCTCGGCTCACTCCTTCGGATCGCGGAATCGACGATCGCTTTGGTAAGCTCTCTCCGGAATGCCTTTGTCAGGCCGCCCTCGTAATCCAGTTCCTTCCGCAGCAGACGGATATCCGCCTCCGATCTGCGGTCGGACGCAAGGATCTTCAGGCACTCCTTGATCCGGAGCATATGGTGCTTCGGACTAAGCTCGAAGCATCTGGCTTCCAGGGTCTTCGTATGCTCCATCAGGACACGTGCCGTACGGATATCTCCGCTTCTCCGGTTTCCGTCCGCATCCACGAACAGCAGCACCGCTCTGTCGGAATAGACCGGCAGCACCGCCGTACCGTTCACCAGTCTTGCGGAATATTCCGCATCCGTCTCTCCGTATGCGATGACCGCCTCCTGATAAGAAGGATCGCCGCACCGGATCTCTCTGGCATTCAGGATATCCGGCAGGACCGCTGCCGAACGTTCATTGATATCGTCCGTCTCCAGCAGTCTTTCGTACAGGAACGCCATCTCACGGTCCGTCCGGCCCGAGAGCACGGATGTCCGTACGAAGTTCCGCATGGGTTCCCTGTAGGCGTCCATGATCTGCCGGTCTTTTTCATAATGCTCGAACAGATCATTGTAAAGGAGCGCCTGGGAGGACGGATCCCTGGGACTGTTATAGCTGAAGTACAGCACGATCTCCCGGGGCAGCGGCTCTTTGTGGTCCCTCGGAGCCGTGTACAGATAATAGTCATAAAGCCGCGTCAGCCGGATATCGTGCTCGACGCCCAGTTTATACCATGTAAACTCGGCGGGATCGCGGATCTCCGCCTTGATCAGCAGCGCGCAAACGGCGGACAGCACCTCGTCCGATTTCACATTCTCATAAAGCAGCTTCATGATACGGATCAGTTCCGCCGTATCAGCGGTCGTATTCATCGCCATGGAGGCGATATAACCGGCCGTCTCCGGAAGGATAAAGCCGCGTCTCGCACCGTCCCCGACTGCCTGGCAGGTAAAATCATCCAGTGTCCGGATAATATCCGGGTGACGGTTATAGATCCGCACTGCTTCCAGATACAGGAAAGGACTTCTGCTCCCTCTGCGGTAGTAGTTTTCAAGCTCCGCCAGGCACTCTCTCGGCCTGCTGTTCATGCCTTCATCCAGATGAAGCAGCAGCAGGAACATGAACAGGGTCTCCTTGTTCAGTTCGCCGAAATGGCGTAGGATCTTGATCAGCGTTTCCTTCTTTTCCCAGCTTTCCGTTGCCAGTGCTTCGAGATAAAGGAATGCGCAGTAGGCATCCGGATCCTCTCTTCTTGCCGCCTGGATCTCCCGCTCCGCATCCTCCAGGATCAGGAGTGCGACCTCCCTGTCCTCTTTCCAGAGGCTGATCGCCGCACGGTAGAGCTTCTCAATGCTGCCGGGCTCCGAATCTCCGGTCATATCCTCCCACAGATGCTGCAGGCGCTCGATCAGCTCTTCTTTCTTTCCGGTCCCGGAAAGGAGCGTCAGAAGGGTGTTCAGGAATTCGATCCTGCTCTTTTTCGACCGCACAGCGGTATTTCCGTCTTCTCCGACGCGGACATGTCTGCCGGCGCTCACCGGGATCACAAAGCTGTCATGATCCGTCGTCACATGGATCGCGCCGATATTCTTTCCGGCATGCAGTCCTTCATCGGATACGGAAAACGGAATGCGGCATTCCGTACCGTTAAAATCCGCATCCGTAAAGGTATTCTTCGGGATCCGGATCCAGTCACGGTCTGCCGTGACATTGACGGTCGTTCCGCCCCAGCCGCTCCGCTTCAGGGTGATCTCCCGCCTGATCTCGTGTCCTTCGGTGATGATCTCGAAGCCGTCGCCGGACACTTCCAGCGCCACTTTTTCCTTCGCGCCGGTCCCGACCAGAAATTCCTCCATGGCAGCGCGTCTTCCCGGCCCTCTGTTCAGGCCGTCATAGATCGCCGCCAGATGAATATCCTCCATGAACGGAAGTCTTGAAAAATCCCTGCTGAAAAAAAGCGCCGCTGCCGCCTGCGGGTCTGTCTTTGCGAGATATGCAAAGTCAGCCAGTGTCTCCGGCCGGTCTTCGGATACGGACGTCTGCCGGATCCGGAAACGGTAGGGGACCCTGCGCTCACCGCCGTTCCAGACCAGGCTGAAGGCGCCGGTAAGCTCGCTGCCTGGCTCCATCTGTTCAGCGTTCACTTCGTACTGAATGTAGGTGCTCAGTCCGGCATAGGTATTTTTCAGAAGTGTCACGCGGCTGTCATCGGAATAAATGAGCCCGCGGAATTTCAGGCCGTTCCCGCTGGTGATCCGGATATCGCCGCGGAAGTTCTGACCGTAAGCGATCGTTTCCTCGATATCGGGAACGAGTATTTCAAGATCCGGCAGCGGAAGATCCAGTTTTCCGGAAGCCAGCTGTTCTATTCTTTCTCTCACGGTCTCACCTCCCCGTATAGTTTATTACACGCGGAAAAGCACAGTCCGCGGGAATTTTAAGTATATCATAAGAACTGCAGGATAGCAATAAAGCTGCAGTGAGAAATGAAAGACAAGGCGACTGCTGATCTCCTTGTCTTTCATATGCTTTCCTGTTTTCAATTACAGAAGGTTCTCTCCTTCGCCCATGACCGGGATATCGACCGCCGTCGCATCCTCGATATGGAAGACCATCATTTTGTGACCGGTCTCTTCATTGTAGATATTTCTCAGATGCGGCGCACCGTCCAGCATTGCCTCCGCATACTTCGGATCGGTCTCGAAGACCGCCCTGCCGGTATAACGCATCCAGTGGCCGTCCGCCTTGGCAGCGACGATCTCGGTCTTCGGGTTGGCCGAAAGCTGTTTGTAGACATCCTTGAAATCGCCGACGCCGAAGAGGACTTTTCCGTCCATCTCCATATGCGCGCCGAGCGGTCTTACCTTCGGCTGGTCACCGTCGCATGTTGCCAGGAAAAACACGCCTGCCGCAGAAAGAAAATCATTTACTTTGCTCATGATCAGCATCCCCTTTCGACATGATTTGTCCCGACAATTATAACGCTGTGTGCTTTTTTCTGTCAAACTTTATCTTCTGCAGCTTCCGCCCTGAGCTGTTCTAAATATTCCTGATCCTTCTCCGAAAGATCCGCCGTTTCCAGCAGATCCGGACGCTTGAAGAAGGTGCGCTTCAGCGATTCCCGGTGTCTCCACTCGTCGATCTTCGCATGGTGACCGGACAGAAGCACTTCGGGCACCGTCATGCCCTCCACCGTCTCCGGCCTGGTATACTGCGGATACTCGAGAAGATTGTCCTGAAAGGATTCGAAGGAAGCCGATTCGGCATTGTGCAGCACACCGGGCACAAATCTTGCGATCGCATCGATCGTCACCAGCGCGGGAAGCTCCCCCCCGGTCAGCACATAATCGCCGATCGAGATCTCATCCGTCACGATCAGATCGATCAGCCGCTCATCGATCCCTTCATAGTGGCCGCACAGGAAGATCAGCTCCGGTTCGGCCGCCAGTTCTTCCGCCATGGCCTGCGTGAGCGTCTTCCCCTGCGGGGACATGTAGATCACGCGGGGCTTTGTCTGCATATTTTCGAGCGCCTTCTGATGTGCCAGCATGATCGGCGTGACCTGCATGACCATGCCGGCGCCGCCGCCGTAGGGATAATCATCCACACGGCCCTGGGTATTCTGCGCATAGTCGCGGATGTTGACAGTGTCTACGGAGAGCACCCCTTTTTCCTGGGCGCGTCCGAGAATACTGGTGGTACAGGCGGTCTCGATCAGTTCAGGGAATAACGTCAGTACTGTGATCTTCATTACAGATCCTCCAGACCGTCCATGACATGCACGGTCATTTCGCCGGCGGCAAGATCCACGCTCTGCACGCAGTCCGGGATCGCCGGGAACAGCCATTCTCTTCCCTCGCCCTGCACCACATAAACATCATTGGAACCCGTCTGCAGCACTTCGGTCAGCTTACCGAATTCTCTTCCGTCATCGCCTTTCACGGACAGACCGATCAGATCCGCGATGAAATATTCATTTTCCTTTAACGGGATAGCGTCCTTTCGGTGCACGAAAAGACCGCTGCCCTTGTATTTTTCGATATCATTGATATTGTCGATCCCTGCGAAACGCATCAGCACCATCTGCTTCTGCAGACGCGTACCGGCGACCTTCATGGTGATGTCGCCCTCTTTCGTACGCAGGATCACTTCTTTCAGCTTCTTGAAACGAGAGATATCATCCGTCGTGGGGAAGACCTTGATCTCGCCTCTTACACCGTGTGTATTTGTATAAATACCGACCTGAAAAAACTCTTCCATCATGATCCTTTCAGAAAGTATTTCTCTGTACAAAAGCGTACAGCCGGGCAGTGATGTCCGGCTGTATGCTGTATTTACTGAATATCCAGAATGACCTTGATGTTCTTTCTGGAAGCTGCGGCTTTCAGTACCGAGCGAAGTGCCTTGGCAATGCGCCCCTGCTTGCCGATCACCTTGCC
>DFKM01000134.1:1986-5842 GCA_002373555.1 Lachnospiraceae bacterium UBA3645 | reverse complement strand
ATCGCCATGAAGGCCGACAACCACGGAGAAGGCGGTATTTTCTCGCTATACTCCCTGGTCCGCACCTATGGGAAATGGCTGATCTTTCCGGCCATGCTCGGCGGCGCGGCACTGCTTGCGGACGGCATGCTGACGCCGGCCGTGACCGTAACGACCGCCGTCGAAGGCCTTCGAAGCATTCCTCTCATGGACAGGCTGCTCGGCGCGACCCAGGTGAAAGTCGTCATCATCACCCTGATCATCATATCCACCCTGTTCATGGTCCAGCGCGCGGGGACCAGCCGGATCGGAAAAGCCTTCGGCCCCGTCATGCTGATCTGGTTCCTGTTCCTGGGCATTTCCGGACTCCGCCACATCATCACCTTCCCGGTCATTCTGACCGCCTTCAATCCGCTGTATGCCATCCAGGTACTCCTAAGCCCGGGCAACAAAGCCGGCTTCATGATCCTCGGCAGTGTATTCCTCGCGACCACCGGCGCGGAGGCGCTCTATTCCGACATGGGCCATGTCGGCCGGGAGAATATCTATTTCAGCTGGCCGTTCGTCAAAACCTGCCTGATCCTGAACTATCTCGGCCAGGGCGCATGGATCATTAAGAACCAGGCAGAGCCGGCGATCATCGCCATGGCCGAGCCCAATCCGTTCTATATGATGCTTCCTGAGTTCATGCGGCCGGTCGCGATCATACTCAGTGCACTGGCAGCGATCATTGCCTCCCAGGCACTCATTACCGGATCCTACACGCTGGTTTCCGAAGCGATCCATCTGGATCTGCTGCCGCATCTGGAGATCCGCTATCCTTCCGACACGAAAGGACAGCTGTATATCAGCACCGTGAATACGATCCTTTGGGTCGGCTGCAGCGCCGTGGTGCTTTACTTCCGTTCGGGTGCCCGGATCGAATCCGCCTACGGCCTCGCGATCACCGCGACGATGCTGATGACCACGCTTCTGATTTCGGAATACCTGCGCAAGGTGCGCGGACAGACGATCCTCTCCTTCGCCGTTCTGATCGTTTTCGGACTGATCGAATCCGTCTTCTTCATTTCCAGCCTCGGGAAATTTACGCACGGCGGCTACGTGACCGTGATCCTGACACTGCTCCTGCTGCTGCTGGAGATCATCTGGTACCGCGGCACACAGCTCGAGCACCAGTACAGCACCAAACTGGACATGCGGGATTTTGTGGACAATCTGCAGGATCTGCACGGTGATGAAAGCATATCGAAGATTTCGAACAACCTTGTCTATCTGGACGGCGGACGCGATTTTGTCTCCATTGACCGCGATATTCTGTATTCCATTTTCGACAAGGAGCCTAAGCGTGCGGATGCCTACTGGTTCGTGAACGTCACTGTGACGGACGAACCGGATACGCTGTATTACAAAGTCGAAAAATACGGGACTGATTTCATCTTCCGCGTCAAGCTCTATCTCGGCTTCCGCCGCAGTCCGATGGTCAATGTCTATTTAAGACAGATCGTCCGGGATCTGCAGGAAACAGGAGAACTTCCTGATCAGGACAAGAAATATTCCATCTACGGGACATCCACGGTCGGCACCTTCAAGTTCTGCGTGATCCACAAATCCATATCGGCCAAAGCGGAGCTCTCCGCGATCGACCTGCGGATCATTACCATGAAGTATGCGATCCGGAAGATCGCCGGTTCGAAGGAGAACTGGTACGGTCTGGATACCTCGACGGTCCTGCGCGAATACGTACCGCTCATCATCGCGCCTTCCGCAAAATACGAGCAGATCAAACGTGCGGAGCTGTGACCGCCTGCGCTTTCTCCAAACAAAAAATGCTGTCTGATCAGTCAGACAGCATTTTTTCGTAAAAGCCCGCGACCTCATCCACATCACCGGAAGCTACCATTCTTCCGTGATCCAGGATGATCGCCTTGTTGCAGATCCTGCGCACCTGTTTGATGCTGTGGGAAACGAACAGTACGGTGACGCCCTGATCCATCATGCCGATGACCTTGGCCTCGCTCTTCTTGCGGAATTTCGCATCGCCCACCGAAAGCACTTCATCCAGGATCAGGATCTCCGGTTCCACGATCGTCGCGATGGAGAAGCCGAGCCTCGATTTCATGCCGGAGGAATAGTTCTTTAACGGTACATCGATGAACTGTTCCAGTCCGGAAAACTCCACGATTTCATCGTACTTACTGTCAATAAATTCCCTGGAATGCCCCAGCACGGATGCGTACAGATAAATATTTTCTCTCCCGGTATACTGCTGGTCAAAGCCCGCGCCCAGTTCCAGAAGCGGAACGATCTTGCCGTGTCTGGTCACCTTGCCCATGGTCGGCTTGAACACGCCCGCGATCACTTTTAAGAGCGTGCTCTTGCCGGCGCCGTTCATGCCGAGGATCCCCAGTCTGTCTCCCGGCTCCAGCGTAAAGCTGATATCCCGCAGCGCCCAGAATTCATCGAAGGACACTTCCCCCTTGATGGACTTCAGGACGTACTCCTTCAGACTGTCTATTTTTTCCGAGCTCAGGTTGAATTTCATGCTGACATGATCAACGGAAAGCGCATATTTTGCCATAATGATCTCCCAGACTAGATATGAAGAATAAACTTATCCTGGTTCTTAAAGAACGCCAGATGACCGATAATCAGCACCGCGACCGTAAAGATCACCGCATAGACCATGCGGTCCCATTCAAAGGCTTCCGCAAAGATCAGATGTCTGGCATTGACAATAATCCCGTAGAGCGGATTGAGCGTCAGTACCCAGGCATATCCGCTCTTGAGCAGTCTGGTCGGATAGTAAAATATCGCGCAGGTGTACATGATGATCATCAGAAGGACTGTCCAGAGATACTCCATATCCCTGAAGAACACGGCGACCGTCGCCAGGATCATGCCAACGCCGTAGGTCATGAAGAACAGCAGGATCAGCGGAAATACGAGCAGCAGCCACGACGGTCTCGGCCAGACACGCAGCACCAGGCCCAGCACGACCAGCACGATCAGCGACAGAAGGAAGATCACGAAATTGAACAGTACATCCGAGAGCGGATAAAGATATTTCGGCACATAGACCTTCTTGATCATGCCGGCGTTCGACCGGATGGATTTCAGCGCTGCCTTCGTTCCCTGGGAAAAGAAGGAATACAAAAGCCGTCCCGTCAGGATATACATCGGGAATTCCGGTTCGTCATGACCGAACAGCGTACCGAAAACAACGGTCAGTACGGCGGTGGTCAGGACCGGCTCCAGAAGCGACCAGATGATGCCCAGATAGGAACGTCTGTATTTCAGTTTGATGCCCTTCTTCACAAGCTCCAGAAGAAGCTGGCGGTAATGCCAGAAATTCTTTAAATACTTCATTTCGTGCCTTTTCCGAACAGGTCGGTCTTGATCTGTGTCGTGGAGATATCGGGCGTCCTGGGCAGATAGACCACCTCGCAGCTGTCCTTTAAGAAGTCGAATTTGCCTTCCCAGTCATCGCCCATGACAAATGTATCGATATGATATTCCTTTACATCACTCTTCTTCTGCTCCCAGTTTTCCTCCGGGATGACCAGATCCACATATCGGACGGCTTCCAGAAGAAGCTTTCTCTCTTCGTATGTAAAGTAACATTTTTTCCGTTTTTCGTTCCAGTTGAATTCATCCGTGGAAAGAGCAACGATCAGATAGTCGCCTAACGCTTTGGCTCTGCGCAGAAGATTGATATGTCCGTAATGCAGAAGATCGAAGGTTCCGTATGTAATTACTTTTCTCATTTCCGATGCTCCTTTTCAGGCGGCCGGTGCATTTGCGCACCGGGTAAAAGTCTTACCTATCATAGCATTCCCGTTTTGTTTTTGCAACAATAACCCAAAGGGACAGGCACCGC
>DFKM01000134.1:0-1916 GCA_002373555.1 Lachnospiraceae bacterium UBA3645 | reverse complement strand
GCGGTGCCTGTCCCTTTGGGTTATTACATTCCTTCCACTTCCTTGATCAGGACTTCATTGCCCGTGACCAGGACGGTATCCTCACTCCCGCAGTAAGGACAGATCCTTCCCTGCGGGACAGTATCATATGTTTTTCCGCATGTATTGCATATGGTGACCGCGTGGATCTCCTCGCTCTTCAACACCGATCCGGTAAACAGCGGCCTCTTTGCCGCGCACCATTCCCACAGATCGGCCATATAGGAGAAGATCACGCCGGATACTTCCCCGAGCTGGAGCGTGACAGAGGTGATCTTCGAAAGCTCGTTCTCCTCCGCCACATCCTCCACCATATCCATCACATGAAAGACGACGCCCATCTCATGCATGATCGAATGCTCTCTGTATCAGACGCTTCGGTGCACGTCCGTCAGCGGTTGTACGAAGAATCCGGATCCATGGACCGGACTTTCCGGACCGCGATATCCGCCGCACGTCTTGCGACATACGGTCCGATCGCCTTCAGCTTGTCTTCCGAGCGGACCATCCGGCTCGCTTCGGGGACATCCCGGAACAGATGGATCGCATCAAATTCGCATCTGGTCGTGCAGAGGCCGCAGCCGACGCAGCGGTTCGTATCCACTGTCGTGGCACCGCAGGACAGGCAGCGGTTCGCCTCCTGCTTCACCTGCTCCTCTGTCAGGCAGAGACGCAGATCCTCAAAAGTCTCGGCGGCCACACCGGCCTTCTTTCCGGGCAGCGCGCGCTTGGAGGAATCATAGTCGCCGACCAGGATGTTCTCCTTATCCAGCGCGATGAACTGTCTGCGGTCTCTCGCCAGCGTCAGCGAGTTGCCGGGATGGACGAAGCGGTTGATGGAAACCATGCCCTCACGTCCGGCAGCGATCGCGTCGATCACGAATTTCGGTCCGCTGTAAACGTCGCCGCCGACGAAGATATCCGGATCATCCGTCTGGTAGGTGACAGGATCGGCCTTGACCGTGCCGTTCCTGTTGAGCTTCACCTTCGTGCCCGCGAGCAGATCGCCCCAGACGATCGACTGGCCGATCGACATGATCACATTATCGCAGGCCAGCATTTCCAGATCGGCTTCATCGTAGGAAGGATTGAATCTTCCTTCGTCATCAAAGACAGACACGCAGCACTTGAATTCCACGCCGGTGATCTTTCCGCGTTTGATCTCGATCTCCTTCGGTCCCCAGCCGTTGTAGACCTCGATGCCCTCTTCCTTCGCTTCCGCGACCTCATCGGGCGCTGCCGGCATCTCATGCTCTTTCTCAAGGCAGACCATCATGACCTTCTCGGAGCCGGCTCTTAAGGCCGTTCTCGCGACATCGATGGCAACATTGCCGCCGCCGACGACGACCGTGCGGCCGGTCAGCTTATAGGAAGGATCCTGTGTCACCTTGCGCATGAAGTCGACACCGGTGATCACATCCGGATGCTCCTCTCCGGGAACACCGGTCAGTCTGCCGCCCTGGGCGCCGATCGCAAGATAAAATGCCTTGTAGCCCTCGGCGCGCAGATCGGCGATCGTGATATCCTTACCGACCTCGACGCCGCACTTGAATTCGACGCCCATCTTCCGGATGATGTCGATCTCGGCATCGATCACTTCCTTATCCAGACGGAAATTCGGAACGCCGTTCATCAGCATGCCGCCGGGACGCGCTTCCTTCTCGAACACGGTCACGGGATAACCGTTCATGCGCAGATAATAGGCTGCGGAAAGTCCCGCGGGGCCGGCGCCGATCACGGCGATCTTCTGCGGATAGAATTTGCCTTCCGGATTCTCGCAGAGCGGCACATAGCGGTTCTCTTCCTTCAGTTCCAGGGAAGCGATGAATTTCTTGATCTCGTCGATCGAGACAGGCGCATCGATGGTGCCTCTCGTACAGGCATCCTCGCAGCGGCGG
>DFKM01000220.1:2567-4005 GCA_002373555.1 Lachnospiraceae bacterium UBA3645 | reverse complement strand
TCCTCTGCAGGCACTTCCTCTACAGGAGTCTGCTCCGCAGGCTCCGCCGCAGTTTCCTGTTCCGTCTCAGATTTCTTCTTTTTCCAAAAGAATATTGACATCTGTTTCTCCCATAATGATCGTCGGGGCATCTGAGGCTCGAGGCGTATCAGATGATTCCCAGAATAAATACCAGAATTACGATGAGGGGCAGAACATAAGTCACGTAAGGTCTCATCCAGTTCATGACCTTCAGGCCGCGTCCCTCATCCGCTTCCTTCACGAAGTTTTCCCAACCCCATCCGTATCTTGCTGTGCAGAACAGGACGAAGATGAAAGCGCCCACGGGCAGAATGTAGTTGCTCACGATCAGGTCCTCAAAATCCAGTACGGAAGAACCTTCTCCCAGCGGCTGCAGGGATGACAATACATTGAATCCGAGCGCGCAGGGGAGCGATCCGATGAACATCACGATCGTGTTGATAAATCCGGACTTTTTCCTGCTCCAGCCAAACAGGTCCATGCACATGGCCATAATGTTCTCAAAAACAGCCAGCACTGTCGAGAAAGCCGCGAATGTCATGAATACGAAGAAGAGGCTTCCCCATAGTCTTCCCAGTGCCATGTGATTGAAAATATTGGGAAGCGTTATGAAGATCAGCCCGGGGCCGCTGTCGGGCTGTACGCCGTAAGCGAAACAGGCCGGGAAAATGATCAGTCCTGAGCAGATCGCGACGAAAGTGTCCAAAATGATGACATTGACGGACTCTCCCATCAGGGTCTGTTCGCGGCCGATATAGCTTCCGAAGATCGCCATAGAGCCGATACCGATACTGAGAGTGAAAAAAGCCTGGTTCATGGCGCTCACAATAACCTGGAAGATACCGGCTTCGCGGGCTCTCTCCATACTGGGAAGGAGATAAAACCTCAGGCCCTCTCCCGCGCCGGGAAGGAAAATGCTGTTGACCGCAAGGATCACCATGATCACGAGGAGCGCCAGCATCATGACCTTCGTCACTTTCTCAAGACCGTTCTGAAGTCCCTGGGAATTGACCCAGAATCCCAAAACGACAACGATCGCCATGCAGCCGACCTGAATCAGGGGATTCGCAAGACCTCCGGTGAACGCTCCGGCCACCTGGTCCGCATCGAGATTCTGGAAGCTTCCCATGGCTGTCCTGGCAAAATATTGCAGCATCCAGCCCGCGACAGTTGTGTAATACATCATCAGCAGGTAGTTGCCGATCATACACAGATAGCCGTGCAGGTGCCATTTGGATCCCTTCGGTTCGAGTTCCTGATACATTTTCACAGGACTCTTTCTGGAAGCCCTTCCCATCGCGAACTCCATTGTCATTGCCGGAAGACCCAGAATGATCAGGAAGAACAGATAGATAAGTACGAAGATCCCTCCTCCGCTCTGTCCGCACAGATACGGAAATTTCCAGACATTACCGAT
>DFKM01000220.1:0-2465 GCA_002373555.1 Lachnospiraceae bacterium UBA3645 | reverse complement strand
ATAAACCCTAAACGACTACCAAGACTTTCACGCTGCATTGTTGTTTGTTACTCTCCTTAAACTACATTTCTTTATATTCGGCCTGTCTCGAACAGGCCTGCACTGCGGCTGTTACTGCGCCGTTTCCTCCGCAGGTGCCTCGGCCGCGCCCTCTGCCGGCGTCTCCGCAGGCGCTGCCGTATCAGCCGTCACAGCTGCCGCGTCCGCGGGCTTGCCGCCGTTCCGGGCGTTGCGAAGCTGGAACACATACACGATGCAGAGAATCACGATCAGCGCCATGATCACAAGATAAACCATTGCTTTGTTACTGAGTCCGCTCTGCTCCGGATACGCGTTATCAGTTCCCGAGCTCCGACTCTTCCGGAAAAAACCGGCTCCGGCGCCTTCCCGATCTATCATCTTATTTGTCCCTCTTTCTCTTTATACTTTGCGCGGAGCAGTTGTTACCGCTCCCTTAATCCAGTATTGTAACATGAACCGGACAATTATCACGAATTTTTTTCAGTTTTTGCGGTTTTAGACAATACAGCCCGCAGTTCTTCCGGAGAAAAACTGTATTTTTTGCCGCAGAACTGGCATTTGATCTCCACCGGTTCCCCGTCGTCGACGATCTTCTGCACTTCGTCGCGGCCAAGGAGCACCAGGGCTCTCTCATATCTGTCCTTGCCGCAATTGCACCTGAATTCCACCGGATTCTTTTCAGTGACGACAGGATTTAGTCCTGCCAGGACCTTTTCCAGCATCTGTTCGGGAGTATCCCCCGCTGACAGCATCTTCGTCACGGCGTCGATCCCGCGCAGGTTCTTCTCCAGCGCCGAGATCGTCTCCTCCTCGGCGAAAGGCATCAGCTGGACAATGAAACCGCCCGCCTGCAGTATCTTCTTCTCCCTTCTGTTCACAAGAACGCCCAGTCCTACGGAAGAAGGAATCTGCTCGGAAGCCGCGTAATAATATGTGATATCTTCCGCGATCTCGCCGGTCTGGATCGCCACCGTCCCGGCATACGGTTCTTTGAGCCCGAGATCCTTCATGATATGGAGCTCGCCGTGCCCGACGGCGGTGCCGACGTCAAACTTGCCCTGCGCGTTCGGGGGAAGGATCACGTCCGGATGATCCACATAGCCCTTCACGCCGCCCTTTGCGTCCGCGGTCACGGTGATGGTGCCGATCGGCCCGTCGCCGGTGAAGCGGATCGTCAGGACGTCCGTATCGTTTTTGAGATCCGCGCCCATCATAAGGGCGGCCGCCATCGTTCGGCCGAGGGCGGCGGAGGCGACCGGGCTCAGGCCATGACGCCGCCTGGCTTCTTCCGTGACGCCGCGCGTCGTGACCGCGAAAGCGCGGACCGCATCGTCCGCGGCCGTTGCGCGGATGAGATAATCCTCTTTGGCGGCAGCGCCGCCGTGGATCTGTTCGTTATTATTCTCCATAAGCAAAGAAAGCCTCATAACCTTTCAGGGTCTCGTAAATATCGACTTTGCTCGTGATCTCCCACGGCGCGTGCATGTTCAGAACAGCTACGCCGAAATCGATCACTTCCATGCCGAGATTCGCCAGAATGTAGGCGATCGTTCCGCCGCCTCCCTGATCGACCCTGCCGACTTCCGCTGTCTGGGAACAGACCGACGCTCTCTCGAACAGGTCCCTGAGATAAGCGATATATTCCGCGTTCGCGTCATTAGAGCCTGCCTTGCCGCGGCTTCCGGTGAATTTGTGGAAGACCATCCCTTTTCCGAGGTAAGCCGTGTTCTTCTTTTCAAACGCGGAAGCAAAGGAAGGGTCGAAGGCAGCTCCCACGTCCGCGGACAGCATGCAGCTGTTCGCGAGCGCCCTGCGAAGCCCCAGTTCGCTGTAGGAACCGCAGAGGTCCATGACTTCCGCCAGCGTGTTCTCGAAGAACCTGGACCGCATTCCGGTCGCGCCGACGCTTCCGATCTCCTCTTTGTCGACAAGCAGTGTGCAGCTCGTCCGCTGAAGCCAGTGCGACTCCATCTGCGCCCTGTGGGAAGCATAGGCGCAGACCCGGTCGTCCTGTCCGTACCCCAGGATCATGCTCCTGTCGAACCCCGCGTCCCTGGGCCTGCCTGCCGGCACGATCTCAAGCTCTGCGGATTCAAAATCGGCTTCCGTGATCCCGTACATATCCTCAAGGATCTTCAGGACGGATCTCGTGACCGCGTCCTTGCCATTGTCCTTCTCTTTGTTGTCCCCGCCGGCCTCTGTGCCGGCATCGAAGACGATCGGCCTGTTGCCGATGACCACATCGAGCGCTTCTCCTTCAATGACCGTTGAGCCCGGTCTCTTGAGCTGGTCCGCCGACAGGTGGACCAGAAGATCGGAGACAAAGAAAACAGGGTCGTCCTCATCTTCCCCGATGTTCACGATCACTGTCTCGCCGCTCTTTTTGACAATCACGCCGTGGATCGCGAGAGGCAGCGTAACGTACTGGTATTTCTTGATCCCGC
>DFKM01000147.1:3098-4181 GCA_002373555.1 Lachnospiraceae bacterium UBA3645 | reverse complement strand
AGCTGTGTGCTCTGGGGCACGGTCTATATTTCCAACAGATATGCTCTGACCGCAGTCACGCCGGCAGAACTGGCCTGCATCAGATTTGCTGTCAGTGCGGCGATTCTGTTTCCTGCGCTCAGGATCAGGAAAGAATCTGTCGGTTTCAGGAAAGAAGACACAAAGTATTTCGTGCAGATCGCAGTGCTGGGATATTTCCTGTCGATCGAATTCATCATGATCTCGACAAAATACGCCGGTGCATCGCTGTCTTCACTGATCAACTCGATGAGTCCGATTCTGATCACGGTATTTGCGGCGCTGATCCTGAAGGAGAAGATGACTGCGGCGAAGATCATCTGTCTGATCATATCACTGACCGGTGTTGTGATTGTTTCCGGCGGGATCGACGACGGGGGAACGGCGCTGGGCGTGGGCATCTGCATGATGTCTATCCTGACATGGTCGCTGGCAGCGATCACGACCCGCAGGATCTCCGCACGATACGATGCGATCCATATCACGACGACGGGTATCCTGCTGAGTCTGCTGCTGCACGTCCCGGTCGCATTGGTTTCGATGATCCGGAACGGCGTACCGGCACTGTCGCCGCTGATCATTTTCTGCCTGCTGTATTCCGGGTCCGTCGGAACGGCGCTGCCGCATTTCCTGTGGAATTACGGACTGGAACACCTTCCGGCGAGCACATGTACGATGTTTTATCCTCTGATGCCGCTGACGTCCGCACTGCTTGCGGCGCCGGTCCTGGGAGAGAAACTGACCGCAGGGTTCTATATCGGGGCGGTCATGATCATGGGCGCACTGATCATAAGCGGAATCGCGGAAGCGCATGAGCATGCGCATCATCCGCATCACTGAAAAAGAGTTTCCGGACAGAAAATCTCTCTGTCCGGACTTTTTTTTACAAATCTGTATTTCAGGTCTTGCAAAAACAGGCGTTCTAATGATAAGCTTTATCGGTTCATAAGGATCGTCAAAGCAGAAGAGAATGCGGATCTCAGTAATTTCGGAAAGGTTTATGATTTGTTATGGTAAGAGAAGACATCAGGAACATTGCGATCATTGCGCACGTCGACCACGGCA
>DFKM01000147.1:0-3047 GCA_002373555.1 Lachnospiraceae bacterium UBA3645 | reverse complement strand
GACCACGGCAAGACCACCCTCGTGGATGAGCTGCTCAAGCAGAGCGGCGTATTCCGCGCGAACCAGGACGTCATGGAGCGCGTCATGGACAGCGGCGACATCGAGCGTGAGCGCGGCATCACCATTCTGTCCAAGAATACGGCTGTATTCTATAAGGGAACAAAGATCAACATCATCGACACGCCCGGACACGCGGATTTCGGCGGCGAAGTCGAGCGTGTGCTGAAGATGGTCAACGGCGTTGTCCTCGTTGTTGACGCATTTGAAGGACCGATGCCCCAGACCAGGTTCGTGCTGCAGAAAGCACTGGCGCTGGATCTGTACGTCGTCGTCTGCATCAACAAGGTCGACCGCGACGGTGCCAGACCGAAGGAAGTCGTGGACGAAGTGCTGGAGCTTCTGATGGATCTCGACGCGAACGACAAGCAGCTCGACTGCCCGTTCGTTTTCGCTTCCGCAAAAGCAGGCTGGGCCGTGACGGATCTGGAAGATGAGCGGAAGAACATGATCCCGCTCTTTGAGACCATTATCGATTCCGTGCCGGCGCCCGAAGGCGATCCCGATGCGGATACGCAGGTGCTGATTTCCACCATCGATTACAACGAATATGTCGGCCGGATCGGCGTCGGCAAAGTGGACAACGGCTCGCTGAAAGTCAATCAGGAAGTCATGCTGGTGAACCACCACGACCCGAATAAGGCGCACAAGGTGAAGATCAGCAAGCTCTATGAGTTCGACGGCCTGAACAAAGTGGATGTGAAGGAAGCCAATGTCGGCGCGATCGTCGCCATTTCCGGCATCCCGGATATCCGGATCGGCGATACGATCTGCTCGCCGGAAAACCCGGTCCCGATCCCGTTCCAGAAGATTTCCGAGCCGACCATTTCCATGAATGTCCTCGTCAATGATTCTCCTTTTGCGGGACAGGAGGGCAAATATGTTACTTCGAGACATATCCGCGACAGGCTGTTCCGGGAACTGAATACGGACGTCAGCCTCCGCGTGGAGGAGACCGATTCCGCGGACTGCTTCAAGGTGTCCGGCAGAGGCGAGCTGCATCTGTCCGTTCTGATCGAGAACATGCGCCGCGAGGGCTATGAATTTGCCGTCAGCAAGGCGGAGGTCATCTACAAGACCGACGGTTCCGGAAAGCCTCTGGAGCCCATGGAGAGAGTGTACGTGGATGTGCCGGATGAATATGCCGGTGCGGTCATCCAGAAGCTGTCCGCCAGAAAGGGTGAACTGCAGAGCATGAATCCCGGCCTCGGCAGTACGACGAGACTGGAGTTCTCCATCCCGGCGAGAGGTCTGATCGGCTACCGCGACGAATTCCTGACGGATACGAAGGGCAACGGCGTCATGAACCAGCTGTTTGACGGCTATGCGCCGTATAAGGGAGAGATCCAGTATCGTACACAGGGTTCGCTGATCGCGTATGAGACCGGTGTGGCGGTCGCTTACGGTATCTTCAATGCGCAGGACCGCGGCACGATGTTCATCCATCCCGGCGACAAGGTCTATTCCGGCATGGTCGTCGGCCAGAACGGCAAGACGGATGATATCGAAGTCAATGTCTGCAAGACGAAGCACCTGACCAATACCAGATCTTCCGGTGCGGACGAAGCCTTAAAGCTTGTGCCGCCGAAGGAGATGAGCCTGGAGCAGGCGATGGAATTTATCGAGACGGATGAGCTCCTGGAGGTCACGCCCCAGAGCATCCGGATCAGAAAGCGGATCCTGGATCCGACGAAGAGAAAGAGAGATATGATCAGACGGAAGAGCTGATCCGTGTATGCCGGTGGCGGTCTTTCGCCGCCGGCAGTTTTTCTTGAGTAGAACGGAGCTGTGTGGTAACATTACCTGTATGGATACAAAGGGTTTTACATCATTTCATCTGAAGCTTACGGCAGTCTTAACAATGCTGATCGACCATATCGGAGCCACGGTGCTGCTGGAAGCAGTCCGGGCTTCGGCCGGAAGGGAGAGGGAGATCCTGACCTTCGTTTACTGGACGGTCCGAGGCATCGGGAGGATCGCGTTTCCGCTGTTCATCTTCGTGCTGGTTGAGGGATTCTTTCATACGAGGAACAGGCTGAAGTATTTTCTGCGGCTGGCGGTCTTCTGCCCCGTCGCGGAGATCCCTTATGATATTGCGTTCAATATCAAACCCGCGGCGCTGGCGGCGGGGACGTTCTTTGAAGGGAAGAGCCAGAATGTGATGTTCACGCTGGCGATCGGTTTTTTCTGCCTCTGGCTGATTTTCGTCTGGTGGCCGGGGTATGCGATCATGACCGGACGGGCGGTGCCGGATGCGGACGGAAACTGTCGGACGTATGCGGATATCACCGGGAAAGAATATCTGAAATGGTTCGTGAACTGCATCCTGATCACGGCGGCCGGCTGCTATATCGCGTATTCTTTTCATACAGATTACGGCTGGGCCGGTGTGCTGGGGATCGTGCTTTGCGGAATGCTCCGGCTCCTGATGCCGGAAGCAGGCAGAGAAGCGGAGAAGTTTTCCTTTGTCGGGGCAATGATCCCGCTGATCCTGCAGAATTCCTTTGAAGCCGTTGCGCTGGTCGATTATTTCCTGATCGACAGGTATAATGGGGAAAAAGGACGAAGCGGCCTGAAATGGTTTTTCTACCTGTTTTATCCGGTGCATCTTCTGGTGTTGGGACTTCTCAGATAACCCATTGGGACCGGCACCGTGGGTTATCGGTTTAGCCTCTCCGGATTCCCGAGGGAAAAATCGCTAAAGGATTTTGCTTTCTCCCGATACGCTGGGTGAGCTGCAGGCATTTCTGCCAGGCGATACCCTTTGTGTGACATTTGTTTATTGCATATTTTTAGGGAAACCTCATTTTGCGGGTTTTTATAACAGAAAACAATAAAGACGCTACCCTTTTTGGCTCCATGGCAGAGTGAAAAAGGGTAGCGTCTTTAGATTGTTCTCGTGATTTCCCCAGGCGCGCAAAAACTGCTGCTTCAGAATCAAAAATGACAGCAGCAGGATCGGTTCCTGTAACCCGCGGTGCCTGTCCCCA
>DFKM01000031.1 GCA_002373555.1 Lachnospiraceae bacterium UBA3645 | reverse complement strand
TATTATATTTATATCTGCCGACCTTGGCGAGATCGTACCGTCGCGGATCAAAGAACATGCTCTCCAGAAGGCTTCTGGCATTGTCGACATAGAGCGGCTCGCCGGGACGGATCTTTTTGTACAGCTCAAGAAGTCCGGAGTCCGCATCCGTCGCCTGGTCCTTCGCAAAGCTGGCGGTCAGCATCGGATCTTCCCCGAACATCTCGGTGATCTCGGCATTCGTTCCTACGCCGAGGGCACGCAGAAGGACAGTGACCGGCACCTTTCTGGTCCTGTCAACGCGTACATAAAAAACGTCATTGGAATCGGTCTCATACTCCAGCCACGCGCCGCGGTTCGGGATCACGGTGCAGGAATAGAGCTTCTTTCCGAGCTTATCATGCGCGATACCGTAGTAGATGCCCGGGGAACGGACCAGCTGGCTGACGATAACACGCTCGGCACCGTTGATCACAAACGAGCCCGTGTCTGTCATGAGCGGCAGATCGCCCATAAAGATCTCATGCTCATTGATCTCACCGGACTCCTCGTTGATCAGGCGAACCTTCACCTTCAGGGGCGCAGCGAGCGTAGCATCTCTTTCCTTGCATTCTTCAATGGTATATTTTACATCATCGCGACACAGCGTAAAGTCAATAAACTCCAGACTCAGATGGCCGGAAAAGTCGGAGATCGGAGAGATGTCCCTGAAGACTTCCCTTAATCCTTCATCGAGGAACCAGCCGTAGGAATCCTTCTGGATCTCGATGAGATTCGGCATCTCCAGCACTTCTTTCTGTCTCGCGTAGCTCATCCTGACGCCTTTACCGGCTTTCACCGGACGCATTCTGTAATTCTCCATAGACGCACACACCCCTGTTTTATTTGTAATTAAGCATTATGTTCCTATATTAAGGGCATAACACACCACAATAGAAGTAAACTTTATATTAGCAAAAACAATATATCCTGTCAATCGGAAAAATGATTTTTTCGGGATTTTTTCCATGTTCCGCTTGCATCGGCAGACGTATAGTGTTATAATATTTTGGCATTTGAGCCGTCTTCCCTATTGAGACGCGTAAAAACGGAGGAATCATATGGTCTGGAAAGTTCTGTTAATCGTACTGATAGTCGTTGCCGTCATCCTGGCGGTCCTTTACTTCCTCGGCCGCCGCACACAGCAGAAGCAGGCCGCCGTCAATGAGCAGATCGAAGCCATGAAGCAAACGGTTTCCATGCTGATCATCGACAAGAAGAAGCTTCCGTTAAAGGAATCCGGGCTTCCGCAGCAGGTGATCGACCAGACGCCCTGGTATGCAAGACGCGGCAAGATGCCGATCGTCAAGGCGAAGGTCGGACCGAGGATCATGAATCTCGTCGCCGATCAGCAGGTCTTTGATCTCCTCCCCGTAAAATCGGAAGTCAAGGTCGATATCTCCGGCATCTACATCACCGGGATCAAGAGCGTCCGCGGCGGCAGCATCAAGACCCCTGAGAAGCAGGGCTGGCTCGCAAGGCTCCGCAACAGAGTTTCCGCGAACCCCAACAAATAAGCAGACACAGTAAACCGGACGGCACCGCCGTCCGGTTCTTTTATTTCTGTCTTTTTATTTCCGTCCCGTGATCGAAAAACCGCTTTCACTGTCTTTTGACTGGATCAGGATCTTCACAAAGCAGTTGTTCCTCTGCACGCCGTTGACCGTCATCACATACCGGATATCGGCCCGGATCTGTTCCTCTTCCTCCGCCAGTGTCACCGCAGACGTATCCGTTTCCATCTGCAGCTCCCCGAAAGGCGTACTGTAGAAGGCTGTTCTGGACTCTCCGGTACGGAACTCCATCTCCGAGCACACGATCCCGGTCTTTCTGATCTTTACATAATCCGGCATGATCGTCACGAAATTCCGGATCGGCTCATCACAGCCCTCCAGCATCTCTTCGTAGACCAGAAAATGCCGGTCCTCCTTCAGATAATACTTTCCGGGCGTAATGACGTCGATATAATCTTTCTCATCTTCCCCGTCCCCGGTATAGATCAGTCCGGTCACGGTGATCAGGACATCCTTCTTCATGCGTCCTCCGTCAATATCCTTCGATGTCAACGACCTGCGTCTTTCTGATGTCATACGGCAGGATCGAGTTCGCAAAGATCTCGAATTTCTCCGCACCGTCGCTTACATAGAACCGGTGCCTGGGCGGCAGATCATGCCGTTCCGGAGCGGCCAGCAGATCATGCTCCGCAAGCATGGCCTTCAGGCCGATCGCCGTTTCGTAAGCCGGATTCACCAGCGTCACGGAATCTCCCATGCACTTGCCGATCAGCGAACGAAGCAGCGGATAATGCGTGCATCCGAGGATCAGGGTGTCGATATTCTGGGTCTTCAGATCCTTCAGATACCGGTTCGCGATCTCCTCCGTGACAAAGTCATGCAGCATTCCCTCTTCGACCAGCGGCACGAACAGCGGACAGGCCTTGCCGAAAACAGCCACATCCGGATCAATGCTCTGGATGAACCGCGTATACATGCCGCTGTTGATGGTGGCATCCGTTGCAATGACACCGATCCTGCGGTTGCGGGTGGCTCTGACAGCCGTCCTGGCGCCGGGCTTGATCACACCGATGATCGGAAGATCGATCTCCCGCTCGATCGTCTCGAGCGCATAGGCGCTGGCCGTATTGCAGGCGACAACGATGGCTTTTACATCATGGGTTTCAAGGAATGAGACGATCTGACGCACGAACCGCAGTACGGTGCCCTGCGATTTGGTGCCGTACGGCACTCTCGCGGTGTCCCCGAAATAAACGATCCGCTCATCCGGCATCTGCCGCATGATCTCTCTCGCGACGGTCAGGCCGCCGACGCCGGAATCAAATACGCCTACTGGCTGGTTATTGCTCATAATGCTCTCTCAAACGCGGAGCGGATCAGGCGCTCCACAAGCTCCTCAAGACCGATCCCGCACTTTTCAAAAAGCATGGGATACATGCTGATCGAGGTGAATCCCGGCAGCGTATTGATCTCGTTGAAGATCACTCTGTCCGTTCCTTCCTCCAGGAAGAAATCGACTCTCGAAAGCCCCCTGCCGTCCACTGCGCCGAACACGGCCCTTGCCGCACGCCGGATCTCTTCGGTCTTCCCTTCGGGAAGCACGGGATCGGTCACCGTCCTCGAATCGCTGTTGTTGTACTTTGCGTCGTAGTCATAGAATTCCGCTGCCGCGAGGATCTCTCCGACGCCGGAGACCAGGATGTCCCCGCCGTCCTGCAGCACTGCGCATTCCAGTTCTCTGCCGACGATCGTTTCCTCAACCAGGATCTTGGAATCCTCCGCTGCCGCAAAGGCGAGCGCCGCGGCAAGCTCCTCCCGGTCTGCCGCCTTGGATACCCCTCTCGAGGATCCCGCATTCGCAGGCTTTACAAAGACCGGATAGGGAAGCTTTTCTTCGATACGGCGGATGACCGCCTCCATATCGGAAAGCTCCTTCTTGAGAACGACTGCGTAAGCCGCCTGGGATACCGGATACCGCTCCACGACCGCTTTCGTGAAGACCTTGTCCATGGAGACGGCGGAGGAAAGCACGCCGCAGCCGATGTAAGGGATCCCGGCGAGTTCACAGACGCCCTGGATCGTACCGTCTTCTCCGAAAAGGCCGTGCAGGACCGGACATACGACATCCACACGCTTTGTCTCCGCCTTTCCCTCCCTTAAGAGGATCAGGCCGTGAATGCCGGCATCCGGCGACAGGACCGCGCGGGTGCTTCCGTTCTCCCAGCTGCCGGGCGACACGCTCTCGCCTTCATTCAGGATCCACCGGCCGTCTTTCGTAATGCCGATCTTTATCAGTTCATATTTTTCCGTATTTACCGCACCGATCACGGTCGCCGCAGACATGCAGGACACTTCATGTTCCGATGACTGTCCGCCGTAGATCAGCGCAAGGACTGTCTTATCCATAGAAGATCTCTCTTTTCCTCAATCAGATTGTTTCGGGCTCGGGATATTCCGTACCGAAGGTTTCCACGGTCATTTTTGCAATGACCTGCGGCTCGCGCGGACGGTCGTTCCAGTCCGTTCTGCAGGCCGCGATCCTGTCGATCACATCCAGGCCTTCCGTAACGGCGCCGAAAGCGGCATACTGTCCGTCCAGATGGGGTGAAGTCTGGTGCATGATGAAGAACTGGGATCCTGCCGAATCCGGATGCATGGCTCTTGCCATGGAAAGCACGCCCTTGGTATGCTTCAGATCGTTCCGGAAACCGTTGCCGTTAAATTCTCCGCGGATGGAATAGCCGGGGCCGCCCATGCCTGTTCCTTCAGGATCGCCGCCCTGGATCATGAAGCCGGCAATGACCCGGTGGAAGATCAGGCCGTCATAAAAGCCCTTCTTCACCAGACTGATAAAATTGTTGACTGTATTGGGCGCGATCTCGGGATAGAGTTCCGCCTTCATCACATCGCCGTTCTGCATCGTGATCGTTACGACCGGATTCGCCATGATTCTTCCTCCTTCTGCCTCTGCCGCGCTGCGGATGAGGGCACTGTTTTTGCGCGCCGGATCATCAGCACGCCGTCAGTATATAGTATTTCATTTTCGATCTCCTGTCAAGGAACGCCTCACGTGTCATCGTTCATAGTCTGTTCATATTTAATTATCAAATCGTTTACACCGAAATCACGGGTTTGACATTTCTGCCGATTAGTATATAAGCATAAAGAAAGCAAGCCAACCGATCATTTTTTTCATAAACAGTCGCATTTGCGACTTCCTCCCTTTCATAATGTGAAGCTCTCGCAGGTGGTGCGGGAGCTTCATCCTTTTGGCAGAAACTCTATTTCAGATAAAAGCACAGCATACCGGTCTCCCCCGGAATGCTGTGCTTTTCATTTTTCCTTATACGTCGCTTACCTGGAACATCATATCGCCGTAGCTCGGGTACGGCCACATCTTCTTGTCCACCAGAAATTCCAGTTTGTCGATGGGGGCCCGCAGCGCCTGCATGGCCGGTACGACTTCCCTGTTGAAACGCTGCGCACAGATCACCATATCCTTTTCTGCAGCAGCAGAGGCGGCCTTCCTTTCCAGTTCCGTAAGCGCATTCTTCGCCTCCGCCAGAAGACTGCTGCATTCACAGAGGATCCCCGTCTGTGCACTGACATCCGCTTCCGGACAGGCTTCCCGCACCGAGCTGACCGAGCGCGCCAGCTCTCCCACATACCGGATCACGGCGGGAATATACCGCTTGCCGGCCATATTGATCATCGTATGCGCCTCGATATTGACGGTCTTTACATAGATCTCATAGCTGATCTCTTCCCTGGCCTCCAGCTCCGTGCGGCTCATGATGCCGAGGCCCTCGAGCAGCGCTACATTCTCTTCTCTGAGAAGTGCGGGGATCGCATCCACCATGCCCGGCAGGTTCGGAAGCCCTCTTCTTTCGGCTTCTTCGACCCACTCCGCCGCATAGCCGTCTCCGTTAAAGACGATCCGCTCATGCGCCGTCAGGTTTTCGCGGATGACCTGCATCGCGCAGGCCCGCTTATCTTCCGCTACTTCCATCCTGTCGGCGGCTTCTCTGAAAGCATCCGCAACGATCGCGTTCAGGATCACGTTGCAGGTGGAGATCGATGCAGAAGAACCCACCATACGGAATTCGAATTTGT
>DFKM01000072.1 GCA_002373555.1 Lachnospiraceae bacterium UBA3645 | reverse complement strand
GCTATGAGCGCGGCATCCTGAATAAGGAGAGAACAGGCGGACTGGATCTTACCTGGGGCAATGCGGCGGACGATCTGGAGATGATGCATCAGATCGCGAGAGGCGAGGGCTTCGGTCTGATCGCCGGACTCGGCATCCACAAGCAGAAGGAATATTTCGCGAAGATGGGCTGGGGCGACATCAACGAGATGAACGACTTCGGCATGGAGCAGAAGGGCCTGGAGTACTCCGAATATTCGGCAAAGGAATCCCTGGCGCAGCAGGGCGGCTACGGCCTGACGAACAAGGGCCCGCAGCACGACGAAGCCTGGCTCATTTTCATGGATCAGGTGAACAACCAGATCCCGACCTTCGAGGACAAGGCGGAAGCGCTCTACTTCTATCCGATGTTCCGTACCTGGTTCGGCCTGATGGGCTTGTGCAAACTGCCCTGGAATGATATAGTACCGGCAGACAATGCGCTGACAGATGATCCCAAGATGGTGCCCGAGCATGTCGAGAACTACCTGAATCTGTATTATGCGATGACGGGAAACAAACTCGATGTCGACGGCATGATCCGGCAGTCCGAGAGAGTCTATAATTTCCAGCGTATCTTCAACATCCGTATGGGCAAGGGCCTTCGCGCCAATGACGCGATCCCTTACAGAAGTGCGGGTCCGGTATTCGAGGATGAGTATCTGTGGAGAGAAGAGCGTTACGATACACAGCTCGTGGAGCTGGCCGGCTATACCGAAGAGCAGGTGAAGAACATGTCTCTTCAGGAGAGAATGGCCGCGACCCGAAAGTATCGTGAAGCACAGTACCAGAAGCTGATCGATGCCGTGTATCCGAAGCGCGGATGGACGTTAAATGGCGTTCCTACGGTGGAGCATCTGAAGGAACTGGGCATGGATCTTCCGGAGCTTCTGGAAGTCGTGGAACCTCTGCTGGCGGAGGAAGGAGCATAAGAAATGAAGCTGAACAACCGGGAGTACAAAGGCTTTCGGGAGGGCCTCACGGTACAGGATGTGATCAGGGAAAACAGCTTTACCTGGCCGAAGCTGGTCGTGAAGCTGAACAAGAAGGTCATCTGGCCGGAGGAATATGAAAACACAGTGATAGAGGAAACCGACGATCTGGAAGTGATCCATCTTCTGGGCGGCGGCTGATGAAAAACCGGGAGCCTGCGGGTTCCCGGTTTTTTGCTGCCGTAAAATCGTGACAGGATCCATTCTGCCGGAATATCCGTCAAAATCGCACTTATATTAAAATCAGGAAACATAAATTTTGAAATATCGAATTATAAACGCTCAAAATTTCATGTCAGACGAAAAATATACCTTAAATTCGTCGTTATATTAAAAAATAAATAACGGAAAATGCGGGTAAAATGATGCAAAACCGTTGACTTTCCAATATGTTTCCTGTATCTTTATATATGTATATCAACCGGAAGGATGCCTGTTTTACGCAGCGGTTGATTCACATATAGTGAATTTATTCCTTCCGATTCGGCCCGTTTATTTATATCAAGATGAAACATATTTCACAAGGAGGATAGTCTCATGATTCTTAGGAAAATGTTCCTGAACATCAACGGCGTGGAGCGCGTCTTCATGTGCGATCCCGAGAATGACAAGCTTTCTGATGTCCTGCGCCGTCTCGGCCTGACCGGCGTAAAGGTCGGCTGCGGCACCGGCGTCTGCGGTTCATGTTCCGTTATCCTGGACGGAAAAGTGATCCGTTCCTGCACCAGAAAGATCACGGCCGTTCCCGAGTATGCCCACATCACCACGATCGAGGGCATCGGCACGCCCCAGCATCTGCATCCCCTGCAGGTTGCATGGATGCACTGCGGCGCCGTACAGTGCGGCTTCTGCGTACCGGGATTCATCGTTTCCGCTTACCAGCTGCTGCAGGAGAATCCTGATCCCACCCGTGAACAGGTCCGTGACTGGTTCCAGAAGACCAGAAACGTCTGCCGCTGCACCGGTTACAAGCAGATCGTGGATGCCGTTATGGCTGCTGCGAAGGTCATGCGCGGCGAGTGCAAGATCGAAGATATCATGTACAAGGCACCCGAAGATTATGATTATCTCGGCACGCCGCTTGTCCGTCCCGATGCGCTCGGCAAGGTCACCGGTCTTACCGACTATGGTGATGACCAGGCCATGAAGATGCCCGAAGGCACCCTGTTCGCTGCTGTCGTACAGCCCAGAGTTGCCCATCACGCAAAGATCCTTGCGATCCATACCGAAGAAGCCGAGAAAATGCCCGGCGTCGTGAAGGTCATCACTGCCAAGGATATCTATGCCATCGGCGGAACCAACATGATGGGTGAGGGACAGTTCCATGAGAGAAGCACCGTCCTGAAGCCTTCCCGTAAAGTGCTGCAGGATGAGAAAATCTTCCGTTACGGCGATATCATCGCGCTGGTCGTCGCACGCTCCAATAAGGAAGCACGCGCCGCTGCCGCGAAGGTCACCATGGACTATGAGAAGCTTCCCGAATACACCAGCTATCTGGATGCCGTTATGCCTGATGCCATGCGCATCCATGAAGATACAGACAACATTTTCTGCGAGCAGCCCGTCTTCAAGGGGGCCGGTCTCGAGGATCCGGAAAAGGTCAGAGAGATGATCGACAATGCGCCGCATGTCGTGGAGGGCAGCTTCCATTCGACCCGCGAACCGCATCTTTCGATCGAAGGCTGCGTACTGCAGGCTTACTGGGCTGAGGACGGCATGATGAACATCCAGTGCAAGTCCCAGTGTACCTTCTCCTCCAGAGGCCGTATCGGCAGCGCCTGCCTGGGCATCCCGAAGGAGAAATACCGCATCATCATGAACCCGACCGGCGCATCCTTCGGATGGTCCACGAACGGCGGAGACGTAGCGCTTGTCGCGACCTGCGTGGCAGTCACCGGCGAGCCCGTATCCCTGTCCATGTCCTATGAAGAGCATCAGCACTTCTCCGGCAAGAGATGCCCGTCCTACTCGAACGGACGTCTGGCCTGTGATGAAGACGGCCGCATCATTGCTGCCGAGTTCGATGTCGGTATGGACCACGGCGCTTATTCCTGGGGCGGCGACGATGTCATGACCAAGCCCGCACGTTTCACCTTCTGGCCTTACTATGTGCCGAACGCTGCAGGTCTTGTCCGCGTGGCCAATGTCAACCATGCCTTCGGAACAGCCTATCGTTCCTACGGTTCTCCGCAGGCCTACACGCTTTCCGAGCCGCTGATGGATATGATGGCGGAAGAGCTGGGCATGGATCCGTTCGAATTCAGATATAAGAATATCGCCCGTCCCGGCGAGACCAATATCAACAGCTATCCGTTCAAGCAGTATCCCATGGAAGCCATGATGGATACCATGCGTCCGCTGTATGAGGAGGCGAAGAAGAGAGCCAAGGCAGAATCCACGCCCGAAAAGATGCGCGGCGTCGGCATTTCCTGGGGCGGCTTCAATGTTACCGAGGGTGAGAATGACTCCTCCGAGGTAGCGCTGGAGATCAAGGAAGACGGCAAGATCTGGAAGTATGATACCTGGCATACCATGGGCCAGGGCGGTTCCGTCGGTTCCCTGATGGTCACGCTGCAGGCACTGAAGGAGATGAAGCTGAAGCCCGAAGATGTGCAGCTGGTACAGAACGATACCAAGCTCTGCCCGGATTCCGGTATGGCCGGCGCTTCCCGTTCCTTCTACATGAGCGGTCTGGCAACGATCATTGCCGCGAACAAGATGATGGATACCATGCGCAAGGAAGACGGTACCTTCCGTACCTACCAGGAACTGGTGGACGAGGGACTTCCTACCAAGTGGTTCGGAAAACATGAGAACTCCATCGATCCCGAGCTTTGCAGACCCGATCCCAACACCGGTATCGGTGATCCTTCACCTGCCTACACCTACTGCCTGAACATGGCTGAAGTGGAAGTGGATGCGAAGACCGGCAAGTGCACCTGCCTGAAGTTCACCTGCGTGGACCATATCGGCCGCATCGGCAACATCCAGGCGGTCAACGGCCAGGCTTACTCCGGCATTTCCCACGGTATCGGCTTCGCGCTGTCCGAGGATTATGACGATGTGAAGAAGCATGCCAACATGCTCGGTGCCGGCGTTCCTTACATCAAGGATACGCCCGATGATCTGACGGTCATCCATATGGACGACTCCATCGAGTCCGGCCCGTTCGGATGCTCCGGTGCTTCCGAAGCATTCCAGGCATCCCCGCACTGCGCAGTCCTGAATGCGATCTATGACGCGACAGGCGTACGTATTCATGAGCAGCCCGCGCTGCCCGCGAAGATCAAGGCCGGTCTGGACGCGATCGCACGCGGCGAGAAGCCCGAGGCACCGAAGAAGTACTATCTCGGACCGGATATGTACGAGAGACTCGAGGACATCAAGGCGAACCCCGTACCGTTCAACAAGAACGAAGGATACTATGTATCGCTTGACGATCCGACAGCGGAGAGACCTTTCTGATCGTGCATCAACCAAATTGCTGCGTTGTGAGAACGCAGGAATAATGATACAATTGACCCGCGGGGATTTCCCCGCGGGTTTTTACAAATGGAGGGCGGCGCCTATGCGCCGGGAGAGGTTATGGAAGATACCCGTTTTCTTGAATCCTTCGGAGAAATTCTGAAGACAAAATGCCTGCAGGACGAGCCGCCGTTCTGCCTGGTCGCCTGTCCGTTCCATCTGGATATCAAGGATATGATCGCGAAATGGTCGGCCGGCCGTGTCTCCGCCGTCTACCGCGGCTATCAGACCGCCGTCGGCTTCCCGGAGATCGTATCCAGGCTCTGCCCGGGCCCGTGTGAGAATTCCTGTATCCTGCGGCATGTCGGCGGCGCAGTGCAGATGCGTGCGCTGGAGGCGGCCACATTGAAGCAGACCCGCCGTAAATCGCCGAATGCTTTTAATATGCCTGCAAAACCGCAGACGGCCGCGATCGTCGGCGGCGGTCTGTCCGGGCTTGGCTGTGCACTGAAGCTGTGCCAGAAAAAATATCAGGTGAGCATCTTCGAGGCATCGGATCATCTCGGCGGCGCCGCCAGAGCGATGATGGATCCGGAGATCTTTGATGCCGATCTTAAGAACCAGTTCCAGTTCGAAGAACCGGAGATTCATCTGCAGACCAGGATCACGGATATTGCCGCTCTGAAGGCGCAGTTCGACGTCGTCTACGTCGCGACCGGCGCAGGTGGAGAGGATTTCGGGCTGCAGCAGGATCCCGGCGGCGCATTTGCATCCGATCTGCCGGGCGTATTCCTCGGCGGCGGCGTGACCGGCGCAGATGTGATCACAGCGCTCGCACAGGGCCTGAAGGCCTCCATGGCGCTGGAACGGTATATCAAGATCCAGCTGATGAATGAACCGGCAGCGGATGTGGATACCCGGATCGTGATGGATCCCGCGCATATTGCGGCGACCGTTCCGGTAAATCCTGCCGATCCGGAAGCCGGCTTCAGCAAGGAAGAGATCATTGCGGAGGCAAAACGATGCCTCAAATGTTCCTGTGATATCTGCATGCGGGAATGCGATCTGATGCGCATTCAGCAGAAGACGCCCGGCAGACTCTATGAGGAATCCTTTATTACCGTACGTCCGAGCACGCTGGCGAATGACGGACGCTGGGCGACCAGAAGGATCGCTTCCTGTGACCAGTGCGGCCTGTGCAAAGATGTCTGCCCGGAGCGGATCGATATGGGCGATTTCCTCTGGCAGAGCCACAGGGGCTTAAAGGATACCGATGCGATGCCGTGGGCCTTCCACGATTACTGGCTGCGGGATATGGACAATGCTTCCGGTGCGGGCGCGCTGACGGATGCGCCTGCGGAAACGTGCGAATATGCCTTTTTTCCCGGCTGTCAGTTAGGGGCATCGGATCCTGCGTATGTGGAAAAAGCGCTCGAATGGCTGCGCGCACATGCGCCGGATACAGCGCTGCTTCTCGACTGCTGCGGCGCGCCGGCAAGATGGGCCGTCGAGCGGGAAAAGCATGCAGCGCATCTGGCTGTGCTCCGCGAAAAATGGGAGAAGCTGGGAAAGCCGAAGCTGGTCTTTGCCTGTCCGACCTGCCGGAAAATGTTCCGGGAATTCCTGCCGGAGATCCCGGGCGTATTCATTGAAGAACTGATGCTCGAATGGGGGCTGCCGGAAGGCGCCGGAAGCAGCTTTGCAGGAAAAGAATTCGCACTCTTTGATCCCTGCGCCAGCAGACAGGAACCTGAACTGCAGGAGACTGTCCGGAAGATCCTGGCACAGGCCGGGGTCGGTTTTACTGAAATCTCCGGGAACGGGAAGTATGCGAACTGCTGCAGCTTCGGCGGGCAGTATTCGATCGCGGCCCCGGATTACGCGAAGCGGGTGGTGCAGGAACGTACGATCGTATCCGAACTGCCGTATCTTTGCTACTGCGCGAACTGCAGAGATACCTTTGCGGGTCAGAATAAAGAATCCGTGCATCTGTTTGACATCCTGTTCGGCCTCCATGATGAAACGAGGCCGGCGCCGACCGTCACGGCAAGGAGGAAGAACCGGCTGGTCCTTGTGAATGATATGCTGGGAGAGGAGACGAAGGAAGAAGTGAAGCTCATTGTTTCGCCGGAACTGGAAAAGAAACTGTCGGATATGCATATCCTGATCTCCGATATGGAAGAGGTCGTGGAGAGCCTGGAAGCGGAAGGCCGGGGAATCGTATCGAAGGAGACCGGCTATGTGACCGGACATAAAAAGATACAGAACATGACCTACTGGGCCGTGTACGAGCCCGTGCCGGGCGGTACGCCGGTCCTGCACGGCGGCTATGCGCACAGAATGAATCTGGAGGGCGAATGATGGAGGAGATGAAAAAACCGCAGATGAACCCGGAGGATTACAAGCCGGACGTAGAGGCGGATGCGGGGCTTGTCTGCAGAAAATGCGGTGTCGCGTTGGAGCCGGCAGAGACGTATTTTGAGTATTTCGACCATGGCTTTCATACGAAGCTCCTGCGCTGCCCGGTCTGCAGGGAGGTCTTTATCCCGGAGGATCTGGCGCTTGGGAAGATGGCGGAAGTAGAGAAGAACTTCGAGGACAAGTAAACACAGCGGCGGACGGGAAAAGACAGACAGCCGGCGTTCGGCCATAGACTGTCTGGTGCGGCTGTCAGTGAGAACAAGAGAGATAGTCATGCCTGAGATCAAAAAAGAAACTGGGAAAACAGAAAAGACTTACAGCATCTGTCCGGTGTGCAGGAAGCGGATTCCGGCGCTCCGGATGCGGAAGGGAAACGGGATCATTCTCGGGAAGAAATGCCCGGTGCACGGGAAGTTCTATGCGCCGCTCTGGCGCGGCTATATCGATCCGGACAAATGGAAAGGCAGGATCCCTGCGGTTGCGGAAGAAGAGAGCCGGAACTGTGCCTCCTGTCCCGGTATTGCGGACTGCAGTGATCATCGGCGTGATACCTGCTGTACACTGCTGGAAGTGACAGACCGCTGCAACATGCACTGCGAATTCTGTTTTGCACCGTCCTGCAGAAAGGAAGATCCGCCCACCGGAACAGTAAAGGGGTGGATCAGCGATCTGACCGTGTCCGGGAAAACGTTTCTGCAGCTGTCCGGCGGCGAGCCGACACTTCGGGATGATCTGCCGGAACTCGTGCGGTTCGCGAAGATTGCCGGCTGTAAGTTCGTGCAGGTAAATACGAACGGGATGCGGCTGGCGCAGGATGAAGCTTATGTGAAAGAACTTGCAGAGGCGGGACTGGATATTGTTTTTCTGTCCTTTGACGGCGTGAACGAGGATGTCTATCTGCGGCTGCGCAGACGGCCGATGATGGAGAT
>DFKM01000075.1 GCA_002373555.1 Lachnospiraceae bacterium UBA3645 | reverse complement strand
TACCTACCATTGGTGCCTGTCCCCAATGGGTTAAAAAAGAATGCCGATTTACCCCTTCCGGACGATCTGACGAAACAGCTTTTTCAGATACCGCGGGTTCATATCCTTCTTGTGCCTTTTCACATACAGATAATGTTTCTTCGCCAGCTTATTCGTGAAATCGGAGAGCTTGATCGTGTAATTGTTCTTATGCCCCGGGCTGAGATACGTGACCAGCGGGATCAGATCATAGGATTTGACACGCGTTCCCTTCTTATCCTTCACAATCTGTACTTTCGCCATCCCGCCGAGCATCCGCGGCACTTCCTTCTGATTGGAAATGAAATTTCCGAGAGAATAATAAATCAGCATCTTGTGGCCGGTCTTTTTGTCCTTCATCATTTTATACGGCTCAACGACATGCGGGTGCGTTCCGATCACCAGATCCACGCCTTCCTTCAGGAACAGATTTGCCCAGTATTTCTGATTGGAGCTGGGCGTATATTTGTATTCCGTGCCCCAGTGCGGGAAAACGATCACGAAATCCGCCTTCTTCTTCGCCCGGCGGATATCCTTGATAATGTTCTTCCGGTTGGAAGAGGTCAGCATGTCGATCAGATACGGCTTTCCGGAAGGGAGCGACCGGCCGTTCAGGCTGTAAGTGTAGTTCAGCATAGCGATTTTAATGCCGTTTTTTTCCACGATATCGATGTTGTTCCTGTCTTTCTGACTGCTGTGAATGCCGAGTACCGTAATGTCCGGATGATGCTTCCGCCAGTATTTCAGCGTGCCCAGGACATTTTCCTGCCCGCGGTCGAGCGTGTGGTTGGTCGCATGCGTGATGACATTGAAGCCGGCTTTTGCAATGGCATCGGCGACCCGGTACGGTGAGCCGAAGCGGGGATAGCTGGTGTAATCCTTCTTCACCAGGATCGTTTCCTGGTTGATGACGGAAAGATCCGCGGCCTGAATATCCTCTTTGATATACTTGAACATGTTGTCAAAGTTGTATTTTCCCTTTTTCTTCATGCGGGTATAGACCGGTTTATGCAGAAGATCGTCGCCGACAGCAACAAGATCAACGACGCTCTTGCCGCTTTTCTTTGTGTCCGAATCCTCTTTCTCCACGCCGTAAGCCGGTGCCGGCAGGCCGGCGGGAAGGATCATCAGCATGGTCAGGAGCAGGCAGAGAAGCCTGCGGAACTTTTGATAGTGCTTCATTTTCGTTCTCCTCCTTAAAACTGCAGGCAGGGAAGGAATCCCGGCCGTTCTGTCAGAAATTATACCATCATTTCGTCCAATAATGTGGAAATGTTCACGAAAACGACGTAAAATGATTACACTCTCCTTTGCGAAAAAGAGTATACTGAACGAGGGACGGGGCCGGTTTCCCGCCCCTCATCAGATACGAAAACAGGACAGGGGCCGGCTCCCTGTCCCCGGAGGATATATATGGAAGGCATTACATTTTATTATGACTGGGAAGCATCCCTGATGCTCTGGGTGCAGAGCCATATGGGCACGATTTCGGCAAAAGCGGCGTCCGCCGCCTCCGTCCTGGGCGAAGAACTCTGCCTGATCCTGATCCTGGGGCTCCTTTACTGGTGCATTGACAAGAAGTACGCCGAATTCATCGGCACCAATATCACGCTCGGTCTGGTCCTGAACCCTATGCTGAAGAACCTGGTGCTCCGCAGAAGACCGTATTTTGATATCGCAGGCATTGAATGCCTGAAACCGGTCCACGAAGGGGATATTTACGACATTTCCCTGCAGGGATATTCCTTCCCCAGCGGACACTCCATGAATTCGGCGATCGTGTACGGTTCTCTGCCGGTGTATAAGAGAACGAAGATCCTGATCGCCGGTGCGCTGATCCTGCCGCTCCTGGTCGGCATTTCCAGAGTGATGCTCGGCGTGCACTATCCGACGGATGTGCTCGTCGGCTGGGTCTGCGGCGGCGCCGTCGTCCTGTTCATATCTTATCTGCAGCGGAAGATCGAGCGGAAAGGACTGCTGCGGCTGGTGATTTTCGCAGTGTCACTGACCGGCATCTTTTTCTGCCGGACATCGGACTACTATACCGCGCTCGGCGTGATGGGCGGTATGTTCCTGGCGCTGCCGTTTGAAAAAAAGTATGTGAACTTTGAAATGACGTCGGATCCGGCGGTTGCTTCCCTGCGGGTGCTCGGCGGGCTGATCCTCTACTTTGCGCTGAACACACTTATGAAGATGCCGTTTGATGCGGAATGGCTGGCGCAGCCGGAACTGCCGCAGTTCCTGGTGCGTGCGGTGCGGTATTTCATCATCGGATTCGTGCTGCTGGGCATCTATCCGATGTTGTTCCGGATGGAGAACAGGATCCGGGATAGCCTACGGCTGTTTCGGCAGGTCTCCTGAGACAGGGGTTCAAAACGCCGGGCGCTCCCGGCGTTTTGTTGTACATAAAAAACAGGGAAATGATGCGGTTTCATAAAAGACCGGTAGATTTATCTGTCAAAACGGTGTAAAATAATTCTATCACCGAAAACGGAGTTTATGAATGAATTTCTCTATCATTGTCACAAATCTCGCGGTCATTTTCATTATGATCGCGATCGGTCTGTTTACCGGCCGCAGCGGGATCTTAAGTGAACGTGCGCAGGCGGATTTTACAACTTTCTTAATGCAGGTCACCGTACCGTGCACGATCATTTCGTCCATGGTCAGGGAATTTGACAGCCGGATGGCCATGGACAGTCTGCTGATCCTGCTCATCGGATTTTCCTTTTACGCCGTCGGCTCGATCCTGTGGTACAGGGTGTCCGGCCTGCTGAAGGTGCCGGATGAGAGAAGAGGGATCTGGACGACCGCCGCGACATTTTCCAATATCGGCTTTATGGGCTTTCCGCTCACTCTGGCGATCTTCGGAAATGACGGCCTTTTTCTGGCAGCGATCATGAATTTCTCGTTCAACTTTACCGCGTGGACGATCGGCGCGAAGCTGATCGGCGGAAACAGCGGCGATACCGATCTGAAGCATCTGCTCATTACAAACGTGAATATCGCAACGGCGCTCGGCATGATCATCTTTTTCTTCGGGATCCCGATCCCGGATGTCCCGCTCCGGATCATTTCCGCCTTCGGAGACATCACGACGCCGCTCTCGATGTTCCTGATCGGTTTGAGTCTCTCGGGCAACAGGATATCCAAAGTCTTTACGGATAAGGATATCCGGAGCGTGACCGCGGTCAGACTGGTTGCCGTTCCGCTGCTCGCCATGCTGGTCCTGAAGGTTCTGCCGTTTGGCGGACATCCGCTGCTGGTCGGCGTGGTCACACTGATCATGGCGATGCCCGGGCCGTCTGTTTCCCTGATGCTGGCCCAGCGCTATGAGAAGGATGCGGAATACGCGGCCGGCGCGATCTTCATGACGAGCCTTTGCAGTATAGTGACGATTCCGGTGATCCTGATGCTGCTGTGACGGAAAGGTGCAGCGCAGAAAGCGGGCAGGAAAGGCCGCTGATCAGAACGGAAGCTTTGCCGGCAGGCCGGCATGAAACCAGATAAAAATACCCGCTGCGGCGGAGAAAAAGGAGGACACACATGGAGAACTTATTGAAAAACCTCACTGATCTTGGCGTCAATGTCGGTGGGAAACTGGTACTTGCGCTGCTGATCTTCATCATCGGACGCATGATCATCAACCGTATCGTGGCGATGTTCGAGAACGGAAAGATGATGGACAAGATGGATCCTACGGTGAAGTCATTCATGCTGAACTTCATCAAGATCGGTCTGAACATCGTTCTGATCATCTCGATCATCGGCGTTCTCGGCGTACCGATGGCCTCGGTCGTGGCCGTGCTTGCTTCCGCAGGTCTGGCTGTCGGCATGGCGCTGCAGGGTGCGCTCTCCAACCTGGCCGGCGGCATCATGCTGCTGATCTTCCGCCCGTTCAATGTCGGGGATTATATCATTGCGGCGGGCGATGAAGGCGTGGTCAGGGAAATCACCCTTTTCTACACTGTGCTGACGACGACAGACAACAAGAGAGTCACGATCCCGAACGGCTCGCTGATGAACGCGAATGTGACCAACTGCAGCTCCGAGGAGTGCAGAAGAGTGGATCTTACCTTCGGCTGCGGCAAAGGACAGGATATCTACAAGATCCAGAATGTCATGCTGGATGTCATGAAGAAGCATCCGCTAGTGCTGGATGCGCCCGGAGAGCCTTTCGCGAGAGTTTCCGGCGGATCAAATGAGGCCATGGAATTCACCACCAGAGCATGGTGCAAGAGTGAGGATTACTGGACCGTCTATTTCGATCTGAGCGATCAGATCACGGCGGCGCTCGGCGAAGCCGGTGTGGCAGGCCCTGCGGTCAAGGTTATCAACGGATAAAAGTGATTCCGGGCAGAGAGGATTTCCTCTCTGCTTTTTTTTTGTGCCGGGGTACGGCTGCAAAGGCGTGAAGAGAGAGTTTCGTCCGTAGGAAGAAGGCGGAAACAGGTGCGGAGCGCGGAAGAATTACGGCTGCAAAGGCATGAGGAGAGAGTTTCGTCCGTAAAAGGAAGGCGGAAATAGGTGCGGAGCGCGGAAGAATTACGGACGCAAAGACTTGAGGAGAGAGTTTTGTCCGTAGGAAGAAGGCGGAAACAGGTGCGGAGCGCGGAAGAAATACGGCTGCAAAGGCGTGAGGAGAGAGTTTCGTCCGTAGGAAGAAGGCGGAAACAGGCGCGGAGCCCGGAAGAATTACGGACGCAAAGACTTGAGGAGAAATATTCGTCCGTAAAAGGAAGGCGGAAACAGGCGCGGAGCCCGGAAGAATTACGGACGCAAATAGCAGGAAAGAAATTGTATCCGTAAATTGCAGAAGGACTGCAGAAATCCATTGACATACGATGGAAACGGTGTATAATATAGATAAACATTTGAATAAATGCTCAAATGATAAAAAGATTTGCGGGAGTACAGCACGAAGAAACCGTGTGAATCTGAAACGCTGCCTTTCGTGATCTCAAAAGAAAAGTAAGGAGAAAGATCCCATGAAAAAGACCTACAAGATCGACGTTGACTGCGC
>DFKM01000152.1:378-3329 GCA_002373555.1 Lachnospiraceae bacterium UBA3645 | reverse complement strand
GTGGGCGCCGGATGTCGTCCGCGGGAAGGACGGCAGATATTATCTGTATTACTGCCCGGATGATTCCATCCTGTCGATCGGCGTCGCTGTCTGCGACGAGCCGGCCGGCAAATATGAGTTCCTCGACTTTGTGCGCTATCCGAACGGCGATATCCTCGGCTCCCGTCCCGATGAGATCCGTCAGTTCGATCCCGGCATCTTTATCGATGACGACGGACAGATCTATCTGTATTCCGGAAACGGCCCCAGAACGCGCGGCGCGATCGGCAAAGAGCCGAAGGCCTCCGTGGTCATGACGCTCGAAGATGATATGCTGACGGTAAAGACCGGACCGAAGAAGCTCCTGCCGACGCTCGGTGAATCCGAAGGCACCGGATTTGAAGGACATGAGTTTTTTGAAGCCAGTTCGATCCGTAAGATCGGCGGCAAATACTATCTGGTCTATTCCTCCGTCACGCTGCATGAACTCTGCTATGCGGTCAGTGCGCATCCCGACAGGGATTTCCGGTTCGGCGGTGTGATCGTCAGCAACAGCGAAGGAATCAACTGCATCGGAAATGATCATGGCGGGATCGAGAAAATCGGAGATTTCTGGTATGTTTTCTACCATCGACAGACAAACAGCACGATGTTCTCAAGGCAGGGCTGCGCCGAAAAGATCACGATCCTTGCCGACGGAAGCATTCCGCAGGCCGAGATCACCTCACAGGGACTGACCGGCAGACCGCTTGCCGGGAACGGCGTCTACCCTGCCTCCATGGCCTGCTTCCTGTACAGCAAACATAAGCCGGTGGATACGAATCCGCTTCTGATGCGCGGCAGATTCCCGTATCTCACCCAGAGCGGTCCGGATACGGATCCGGATGCGGACGGAATCAAGCCGAGACAGTTCGTGACGAACATCAAAAACGATATGACAGTCGGATTCCGTTATTTTAAGATCTTCGGACTGAAACGGATCGGCGTAAAAGTCCGCGGAAGAGCACGCGGAAAGCTGCTTATCCATTCTTCTGATAACGGACCGATCTATGGGGAAATCGAAATCACACCCGGAAAGAAATGGCATGTCTGCCAGGGGGCGGTGAAGATCCCTTCGGGCGTCAGAGAGCTCCGTTTCACCTTTAAGGGACGAGGGAAGATGGATCTTCTGGATTTTGCGCTGGATGCCAGATAAAACCGGGAAAGAGAGTGAAAGAAAGTGAAGAAATTCAGTATCGGACGAATCATCGGCATCATTTTGGCCGTTCTTGTAATTGCCGCATTGATCATTGCCGCTGTCTGGCATAAGGCTGCTTATGCTGTGTTTAAGAACCTGACAGTTGAAAAGTATGACATGGATCAGTCCCCGGAATGGGACGGCGGCATGTCCTGCATCAAAGTCCCTTACGCGGAAGAATCAGAAAATCAGTATCTGGATCTGTACGTGCCGGATACGGCGGATGGCACGCTCCCGCAGCTTTATGTGATCATTCACGGCGGCGGTTTCATTGCAAATGATTCCCAGTCGAGGCAGGCACAGCTGATGTACAGATATTTCCGAGACCACGGGTATGCCTGTGCCACGATCAATTACCGGCTGGCGCAGGAGGCACCCTTCCCCGGCGCGCTGTGCGACTGCAAGGCTGCGATCCGGTTTCTGCGTGCACATGCTGCGGAATACGGATATGATGCGGAAAAAATTCCTGTCTTTGGTGAATCTGCAGGCGGTTATCTGGCGATCATGTGTTCCGTGACGAACGATGATGAATTCAATGACATTGCCTTTATCGATCAGGATGAACTGGGCGATTTTACCTCCCGCGTCGACCTTCTCGTGGATTACTATGGGATCTGCAATGAAAGAAAGACAGCGGAACAGTGGAAGCAGCTTGGCATCCCGGATCTTGTATTCAACATTGCGAACAGCTGGATCTCCGGGGATACGCTTCAGGGTTTTGAAAACATCCATTCCTTCTGGTACAGGAAAAATGTTTCCGAAATGACAGACGAAGAATTTGCAGTCACCAGCGCGGAACACTATATTGCGGAGAATGATCTCTCCGGCATGGCGGCCTGGATCGTTCACGGAGACTGTGATATCACCGTACCGTATCTGCAGTCGGTAGATCTGGCGGCCGTTCTGGGGAAGGAACTCGGTGCGGACAATGTCAGCTACCACCTGATTCCCGGCATGGGCCACGCCAGTGACCCGCTGTATTCCGACGAACTGCTGGGTGAATTGGATGCCTTCATGAAGGAGAAGCTGAAATAAACGGACAGGACATCTGCCCCCGCCCGTCTGCAAAAGGAATTTGAATTTATGAACGATCAGGAAGCACGCTGGATCTGGTATCCGGATGATCTGGAATTATATCATGCTTTAAAACAGAACTTCTCCCGCGTGGAGCGCGGAATCGGATGGCCGGCCTACTGGAAGAGCAGCGGCTGGCATCAGCGGATCGCGCTCTGGCGCGAATATCTGCTGCAGGAACCGACAGTATTTACGGTTTCCGCAAGAGGCACCGGCTTTGTCCGGGTCATTGAAGAGGAACCGGTCACTGCGGAGTCTGCTGCTCCCTGGAATATCCAGGAGATTTCCAGAAAGCTGGAGCGGAAAGAGACCAAATATGCCTTCGGCGATACGATTACCTGCGGTCCCGGAAAAGTGACGGTCGTCATTCATATCGGCCGGATCGAAGCACTTCCCGCGGCTTTCGTTTCGGGCAGCGTCATCTGCTCTGACGAAGGCTGGCTTGCAGATGATTATGGGGAGGCAGCCGTTCCCGCGGGAAGCAGTCCGTACTTTACGGAACCGGAGCAGGATCCTGCCGTCTGGGACTACAGCGAGCGGATCCTTGCGCCTGTCCGGACGGAATCCGTTCCCGGAGGAACGCTTTATGAATGGGAGACAGAGCTGACGGCAGAACTCGTGATCGATGCACCGGAAGACCGGCTTGCACAGATGATCGTCT
>DFKM01000152.1:0-327 GCA_002373555.1 Lachnospiraceae bacterium UBA3645 | reverse complement strand
GATGATCGTCTATCCCGGTGAATCCAGGGACGAAGCATTGGATCCGGAACATTGCTACCTGCATTTCCGGCCGGAAAACGGGCGGACACCCTGCTGTGCTGTCCGTTATGCTTTCATTCCCGGCCCGCAGGTAAAGGTAAGCGCAGTTTACAGATTCGTCGATTTCCCGGGCGCTGTCAGCTTTCACTGCGATGATCCGCTGCTGAACAGGATCTGGGATGTGTCGGCACATACCTTCCGACTCTGTTCGGGAATCTTCTTCACGGACGGCATCAAACGGGACAAATGGATCTGGAGCGGCGATGCCTACCAGAGCTTTTTCGTGAA
>DFKM01000067.1 GCA_002373555.1 Lachnospiraceae bacterium UBA3645 | reverse complement strand
TCCAGTTTCTTCCAAAAATTCATTCTGGAATTTCCTCCTCTCCTTTAGTTATCCCGGGATCTCTGTCCGGGGCCGGCCGACAAGGAAATCGGTCCGTTTGTCTATGTCAGCACTTTAGGTGATTTTGCACGGTTTGTATAGAAAAAGGTTTTCAGAGCAAAAACAAAAAACCGGATAAACCGGCTTTTTGTTCATTCCGTGTAAAAATGTTAATGCTTTTCTGTGGAGAACCGTTAACTTTTCTTTGAATCCCGGTATCCCGCGGGTGTAACGCCCGTATTTTTCTTGAATACGCGGTTGAAATTCTGCGGTGAATTGAACCCGCATTGTTCACCGATCTCCCTGATCGTAAGACCGGTCGTCATGAGCTTCTGCTTCGCCACCTCTGTTCTGTAGCCCGCCAGATAGGAAGAGAACTTCTCTCCGCCCACCTCATTGAACTGTTCACTCAGGTAGGAAGAGCTGATGCCGATCTTCTCGGCCACGACCGAAAGGGAAAGATCGCTGTCCGCATAATGCTCCGCGATATAGCCCTTCGCAATATCCACGTATTTATATTTTCCCTTTTTCTGATACTCACGGATCAGCCTGGTAAAAAGCATGCACCGGTTTTCCATATAGATCGTCATCGTTTCCGGATCTTCGATCTTCAGGATATCCTGCCGGAACATATTTTCATCCAGTCCGGTCTGCTCATCCTCTGTCAGGGGATAGGCCACGATCCGTTCCATAAAGATGTTCCACAGCTGCAGATAACCGTACCGCAGTTCTTTTATGTCTGTCCGGAAGGCCTTGAGCCTTCCCAGCATTTCATCGATCTTCAGCTTGGCTGCCGCGTTTTCACCGGATGTGATCAGCGATATGATCTCGTCCACACGGCGTCTGGCCCAGAAAACATCCAGTTCCAGTTTTCCTTCCGCAAGATTCTCGGACGGATCCTCTTGTGCATCTGCAGTATCTCCGAGATCCTGCATTTTCGCTGCCGGAACTGCCGGTTCTTCCTGTGCTTCCGCTTCTTCCGTCCGGTTTCCTCTATGATACTCAATGATTTCCAGCGCTTCCTTATAACTGTTTCCCGCCTCCAGAAGGGAGCTTACGATCTGTCCGCTCTCCGTGTAGATCTCATACGGAAGCATCTCGATATTTCTGGTGATGAAGGCCTGCAGTTCAATAAACTCTTTCTTGATCGCGACTGCGGAAGTATCTACCGGGAATGACATCAGAACACATAATCTTTCGGAATCACACGCGACAGGAAAGACCTCGCTTTTTTCAGATCTGTAATCACGCACCAGATTAGCCAGGGACGGGATGTACAGCATCTTTTCGCTTTCACTGGCTACATGATCTCCGGAACTGTACACCTCACATGCCCCGATCATGAATCTTCCCTCGACTGATACCGGATTCCCGAGCGATTTCAGCGTCTCCGCAAGCTGCTGCGCCGTATACGGATACCCGGTGACCAGTTTTTTCAGAAGGTTCTCAAAGATCTCCGACGAGACCGCTTCCATGACACTGCTCATCTTTCGCTGATCATCCATCGCCTCGGAATAGATCTGTTCCAGCCGGTCGATCTCGTTTCTCGCTTCCATTCCCGTCTCCGGGAGCATTCCCTGCCTGTCGACGGTCAGCTCCAGCAGACGGTTGATCGGCTGATACAGCGACTGTACGACATACAGAGTAATGACAATGCTGACAGCGAACAGCGCGATCAGCACGGGGAACCATGCTTTCAGCATTTGCGCAGCGGAAATATTCCATTCTTCCGGATTGACCGGCATCAGATAGGTGACCGGCAGCGTTTCCGAAACATATTTGTAAAACCGGACGCGCGCGGGATCAGCCGCTGCCATGTTTTCCTGTGTAATGATCTCTGTCTCCATCAGATCCGATGGCGTCTGCGGCACCGGCTGATAGGAAAGGACGGTCTGAAACAGCTGCTCATTGTTCTTTCCGTAGGGGAAGATCGTATTCCAGGACTCGGCGTCTTCATCGGAAATGATCCGGGAAAGCGATTTGATATCCAGCTCGCAGGAAATGCTGGCCAGATAGATTCCCATCACAAGATCCTGGACAATGAACATTCTTCCGTCCCTGACGCAGAGATAGGAAACCGTGCATCTGGATGGATTGGAATTGATCTCTGTAAAGCCGTTTCGTTCCGTCCGCGCATCCCCGAACAGAAAATGATCCTGATAATCCTCAAGGGAATAGATCCTGTCATTCTCGCTGTGGAGTATTCTTTTTGAGTAGTCGGAATAGTAGGCTGTCTTTTTTACCAGGTCTCTGCCTGCCGACAGGTTCCGAAGCTGCCTTGTCATGGTGTAATACTGGGACTGATCCGCCTGGTTGGGGCGCAGTGTATAATCCATGATATCGTAGTTCCAGTGCAGCTGCGTCATATTGTCGGCAAGAGAATCCATGACCAGCGAGAGCGTCCTGTCGGCGGCAGCGAGTCTGTCGATGCGGATCCGCATCGTTTCCCTTCGCTGGTTCAGACCGTACATCCGGTTCATCCAGAAGGTCATAACGATGATCAACACAAGGAAAAGCGCAATCAGGCCCGCAAAAATGCGCGGGAAAATACTCCTGCCGCCGAAGGCGCGGCTGCTTCTTTTTGTGGTTATTCCGTTATTGTTCATCCGTTCACCCTGATAAATGTTCATCCGGAAATATGTTCATGTTCTGTTTATATTAACATTCCAGGCAGAATTAGTAAAGAACCCGGTCGATGAAAAAAAGATCACCGGCATTGACCGGTGATCCTGCTGTCATAAAAATATTTTCCCCTACATTCCCAGGTAGGCTTTCTTCACGATATCCGACTCCAGCAGCTCCGCGCTCGTTCCGCTCGTCAGGATCCGTCCCGTCGCCAGAACATATCCTCTGTCCGCCAGTTCCAGCGCCTCCTTGACCTTCTGCTCGACGATCAGCACCGTGATGCCCGTGGCCCGGATCTCCTTTAAAGACGCCATGACCTTTTCGACCAGCACGGGGGCCAGACCGAGCGACATTTCATCGATCATCAGAAGCTTCGGCTTTGACATCAGCCCTCTGGCGATCGCCAGCATCTGCTGTTCACCGCCGCTGAACGTCTCCGCCGCCTGGCCTTCTCTCTCCTTCAGTCTGGGGAAGAGATGATAGACCGACTCCAGCGCATCCTTCTTATCAGCTTCATTCTTTAAGGTATACGCGCCCATCATCAGATTCTCGCGTACGCTCAGCTTGCCGAAAAGCTGCCTGCCTTCGGGTACATGCGCGATGCCCATTTCCACAAGCTTATGGGCCGGTACCTTCGTGATATCCTGTCCCATGAATTCGATCTTTCCGCCCATCGGGCGGATCAGTCCGGACAGTCCGCGCAGGATCGTGGATTTTCCGGCGCCGTTGCTGCCTACGATCGAGACGACCTCGCCCTCATGGATCTCCAGCGACACATCGAAGATCACAGGCACGCCGTCATACCCCAGTCTTAAATCAGTTGCCTTCAGCATGATACCTGTCCCCCAAATATGCCTTGATGACTTCCTCGTTGTTTACAACATCCGAAGGAATGCCTTCCGCGATCTTTCTGCCCACATTCAGCACGACGATCCTGTCGGAGATGGGCATGATCGCTTCCATGATATGTTCCACGATCAGCAGCGTGAGTCCGTTCTTCCGAAGATCCAGGCACAGATTCATGACATCCTTGATCTCCGTCTGGTTCAGGCCGGCCATGCATTCGTCCAGCATCAGAAGCTCCGGCTTCGTTGCCAGGGCTCTGGCGATCTCCACGCGCTTTTTATCGATAATGGTCAGGCTGCCGCCGAGAATATTCTTCTTGTCGGACAGCCCGGTCATTTCCATGATCTCTCCCGCCATGACCTGCGCCTGCTTCCGGCTGCCGGTATGGAGAAATGCGCCGGTCATGATATTTTCCTCGACCGTCATTTCCTTTAACGTCTTGACCACCTGGAAGGTCCTGGTAATGCCGAGACGGCAGATCTCATACGCCGGTTTCCCGGTGATGTCCTTCCCGTGGAAGAACACCTTGCCGGAGGTGGGCGGATAATATCCCGCGATCGAGTTGAACAGCGTCGTCTTGCCCGCACCGTTCGGTCCGATCAGGCTGACGATCTCGTGCTCATCGATCGTAAAGCTGACATCTTCGTTCGCCACCAGGCTTCCGAATTTCTTTGTGATATTTTCGATCCGCAGAAGCTCACTCATGACTCTCACCTCCACGTTTTCCTGCCGCCAGCTTCAGACGGATGCGGTCCACGATTCCCATGATGCCTCTGGGCTCAGTGCATGTAACAAGGACGATCAGCGCGCCGAAAACGATCTGATCCAGTCCCGTACCGGAGCTTCCGGTCAGTCTCCGCATCAGAAGATCCAGCGAATAGTAGATCACGGATCCGATGATCGGCCCGTATACATTTCCGAGGCCGCCGAGCACCGTGACCAGAACAAAGATCATGGAGACGCTTAACGGAAATACGGTGATTGCATCGATGTACTTGAAGAACTGGGCAAAGAACGTGCCGCCGACGGATGCAAAGAACGCACTCAGACACATGGCCAGAAGCTTATAGTTTCTGGGATTGATGCCGATCGACTCCGCGACTTCATGGCTTTCCCGGATCGCCTTCCAGTAAAAGCCGATTCTGGAATTCTCCAGCGCCGCACAGATGATGAAGATCACGCAGAAAACGGCCAGCGTTGTATACAAGAACGGCAGACGGTTCCTGACGTCCAGGCTCAGCCAGGCCAGCTTTGCAACAGCGCTTTTGCCGACATCCGGGATCAGGGCGGTGATAGGTGTCAGCGCGATGCCGTCGCCGGCGCCGACCCACGTCCATTTGCTGAAGATCGTTTTCAGGATCTCCGCCACGCAGAGCGTCGCAATCGCGAAATAGTGTCCCTTCAGCTTGAACATCTTGAAGTTGATAATGAATGCCAGCGCTGCACTGATCAGACCGCCGGCCAGCATGCCGATCCAGGGCGTGATATGGAAATACTCCAGCATGACTGTCGAAGTATAGGCGCCGATGCCGAAATAGGCAGCGTGGCCGAAGGACGTCTGTCCCGTGAAGCCCGTGATCAGGTTCCATGCTTCTCCGACCATCGCGTAGATCAGGATATAGATGATCACGTTATGGACGTCGGTCGTCCGCACAGCAAGAGGGATGATGATGAACGCCGCCAGCATCACGAATGCCAGGCTGTATTTTTTCATGATATTTACCATCCGAACAACCCCCTCGGCCTGATCTGGATGACCACCAGATAGATAATAAAGACGATCATGTACTTATAGGATGTTCCGACAAGATACCCGCCGAGCGCTTCGGCCACACCGATGATGAGTCCTGCGAAGAGCGCGCCCTTGATGTTTCCGAATCCGCCGAGGGCGACGATCACGAACGCAAGCGTACTGTACAGTGCACATGCCTCGGGGTAGATCGGCGTGAAGCTCGCCATCAGCGCGGCAGCCGCGCCGACACATGCGCCGGAAAGTCCGAAGGTGATCGCGTAAATCTTATTTGTATCGATGCCCATCAGCTGTGCTGCCTGCTTGTTCATGGAGGTAGCCTTGATGGCGACACCGGTCTTTGTCTTATCCATGAATGTCATCACGAGGATCGTCAGAAGCAGCGCGCCGGCGGCGGCCACCAGATAATCCTGCCGGATATACATTCCGAGCAGCTTGAGGCTCTTGTTGCTGACCAGGGGATTGGTCACGTTCCTGTAGTTCGCGGTCCAGAAGAACTGCGTCAGGTTCTTGAGGACCATGCTCAGTCCGAACGTCGCCAGCAGTGCCGTCAGGCCGGGCGCGTTCAGCACTCTCCGGATCACGATCAGATAGACAAGCACGCCGAGGATGAAGATGAGCACGACCATGATGGGGAGCGAAAGCAGCGGATCGAGCCCGATCAGCGCCCAGATCCAGAACGCGCCGTACATGCCCCAGAGCAGAAATTCGCCATGGGCAAAGTTCACGATGTCCATCACGCCCCAGGTCAGGCTGAGACCAACGGCTACGAGAGCGTACACAAAGCCGTTCAGCAAACCGTTAATGATAATCTGTCCAATCATATTTTCTCCGCCTTCAAATCACTGTTGATAAAAGACGGGCCGGCAGGAAGATCTGTCGGCCCGCATTCCTGTTGGTTTTCAGTTCAGATGATACGGCCGATATCATTTCTGCAGGCAGAGAGCCTGCTGTATCGGATACTGGCTGTCATGCGCCTCGCGGGAATCACTCCACAACGGGCTCGGATGTTGTATATTCGTCAACCGGATATACGACTTCGTATTTTCCGTCGATCAGCTGGGTTACAACAGCGGGCATGATATCGTTCTGGCCGTTCTCATCGAAATGCACCTTCTGGGTGATCAGGTAAGGCGCTTCAAATTCACCGGCCTTCAGCGCGGCATTGATGGCTTCGGGATCAGTGGATCCGGCAGCGTCGATCGCCTGCGCGGCGATGATGACGGATGCGAACTCCTCCAGTGCGGGGCCGTCGATATCCTGACCGGTCTTTGCCTTGTACAGTTCATTGACATAGGCGAATACAGGGAGCTTGTCCGAAAGCTGTGCCGTGCAGGCCTGGCCGCCGGCATAAGCGTTCACGCCGAGATCCATTGCGACCTGCGCGAAGGAAGCATCCTGGAAGCCGCCGCAGTAGCAGACGATCGCCTTGGGATGGAACTCCAGGGAGCTGTAGGCCTGTGCGAACAGGGTCAGATCGCCGATATAGGAAGCCTGGAATACGGCGTCCGCGCCGGAATCCTTGATCTGCGCAGCTTCGGTATCGAAGGAGGTCGCCGTTGCTTCATAGGAAACGCTGGCTGCTACTTCGAAGCCGTTCTCCTCGGCATATTTCCGGAACATTTCATCGGCATGGATACCATAGCTGTTGTTGATCCAGGCGATTGAGACTTTCTTGATGCCCGCATCATATTTCTCGTTCAGGAGCTTCAGGTATTCGAAGAACTCGATGGATTCCTGCTCATCATTGGCGGCAACTCGGTTGAAGATGGGGCCGAATGTGTAGGTGGTGCCGTCGGTCAGGGACGCGGACGAGGAAGAACCGCAGACCATGGGAACGCCATACTCAAGCGCCTGTGTTGCGACGGATGCCGAGCAGCCGGAGTTGTAAGCGCCGGTGATGGCGACAACGCCCTGGTCCAGCAGGTTCGCGGCTTCGGTCGTTGCGATATCGGCACTGGCCTGATGATCGGCGAAGGTGACCTTAATCTTCTGTCCGCCCAGGATACCCTCGTTCTTTGCGAGATCCCAGTCAAGATCATGCGAATTGTTGACGATGTCTTCCGCCACTTCCATGGCTGCCTTTAAGAATTCACCGGTCGACGAACCGGTCAGAGGGAGAACAGCGCCGATCGGGATCGCGTCGCCGGATACTTCTTCCGCTGCCTCAGCCTCTTCAGCAGGTGCTTCTGTCTCCGCGGGCGCTTCCGCTTCTTCCGCAGGCGCTTCGGTCTCAGGCGCAGCCGCTTCTGTCTCTGCGGGTGCTTCGGTCTCTGCAGGTGCCGAACTGCCGCCGCAGGCGGTCATCATCGCTGTCATTGCAAGTGCAAGGACAAGTGCCAAAAGCCTTCTGGTTTTCTTCATGGGAAAACCCTCCTTTCATATTGTGCCGGAAACAGGTCCGGACAGCCTTTCATGGTATGACCGTAACAAAAACCGCCGGCTCTTTCAATATGATCAGAACAGATTTCATATATTTGTGCAAAATATCTCATATGTTCTTATTTTTACATATTTCATTATATTTCTTCGGTATGATTGCAGAAATGAACTTCCGTTAACCGGTAAATAAAAAAGACGGCGTCCATTCATGATCATGAACACCGTCCAATGTTTTTTGTCTGGTCTGTGTAGCTGTTCCGCAGACTTATATCTGTTCGCCATCCTCCTGCACCGCCTTCATGGAGAACCAGAACCGCGCGCCCTCTCCCGGCGTGCTGAAAACGCCGTACTTCGCGCCGTGCGCTTCCAGGATCCCGCGGACGATCGGAAGCCCCAGGCCGGTGCTTCCGGATTTCCTCGGAGCACCGATATCCCTGGTGAAATACCGGTCCCAGATGGCATCCATATTTTCCGGTGCGATCCCGGGACCGTGATCCGTGATCTCCCACACGGTTCCCAGCGCCGCATCGTTCCGGATCCGGATATGGACCATCCCGCCGGGATCCGAGAACTTGATCGCGTTGTCCAGCAGATTATTGATGACACGCTGAATGCGGACAAGATCGCCCCATACGGGATAATAGCCGGTATTATCCCAGTCAATGGTCACGCCCTTATCGTGCTGCACCATGGATTCGGAGAACCTTTCCGTACACACATCCGTCAGGCTCGCCAGATCCAGTACGCGCATTTCGTAGTTCATCGTACCGGACCGGATCCGTGAATACTCCAGAATATCCGTGATCAGATCCGACATCCAGTCGGCTTCCTGCAGGATGATCCCGATGTGTTCGCGGCGCCTTTCCTCATTGTTCCCGGACAGATCCCGGATCATTTCCGCATACGCCTTGATCATGGTCAGCGGCGTGCGCAGGTCATGGGAAACGCTCGCGAGCAGCGTATTCTTCGTCTCGTCGATCTGCGCGAGCTTCTGCGTCGCATCATTTAACGTATCCGACAGCTGCCGGATCTCCGTGACATCATTGCTGCCGAACTTTACGGAGTAGTCCCCCTGCGCGAGAAGCGCCGCCTGCTCGGTCAGATCAACGATGGGCTTCGCGATCGTGGAGGCCATGAAATAGGCGATGATGATCGCCAGGATCACGGTCACGCAGCCAAGCAGCACGAGCTGCTGCGTCATGATCGTCCGCACGGAATTGAGCGGACCGAGCGGATCGACGATATAAACATACAGGCTGTTGTCCGGCGCCTTGAGATTCGGGATCTTTCTTCCGAAAATAATGAAGCCGGTATCCGGCCCTTCCGTCCCGACGGTATTGATATAGACCGCATTGCCGGAGGCTTCGTACTTGCTGATGAACTGGGCCGCGCCGAGCGGATCCGGATCGGAAGAAATGCCGGCCGGCTCCGGCGTTTCCGCGCCGGCCTGGTTAAAGATCCGGACCGGCAGCTCGTCCCTGTAGAACCGGATCGAGGCCGGCTGGGAGAAACGTACATTCTTCCATTCCTCCGTGATCTCGTTGCCCAGCGTCTCGATCCTCGCAAGCTCCTGCCGGTAGTAGAGCCTGTTGAAAGCCAGTGTCTGAAAGCCCCAGGTGATCCCCAGGATCGTGACCGAGAACACGGCGAAGACCAGCCAGATCCTGTTTCGCAGTTTCTTCATGTCACTCCTCTTCCGGCGCTTCGAACCGGTAGCCTCTGTTCCTGTGCGTCGTCAGGAAATCCCGGTATTTTCCCAGGCAGCTGCGGATGGTGCGGATATGGGTATCCACGACTCTGTCATTGCCGAAGAACTCATAGCCCCAGACATCCTTCAGGATCTTCTCCCGGGACAGAAGCTGTCTGCGGTTCCTGACAAGATAAAACAGCAGCTCCATATCCTTCGGGGCCAGCGTCACCGCATGTCCGTCGACCGTCACGCTGCGCCTCGCCATGTCGATGACCAGCCCGTCAAATTCATACCGGTCACTCTGCGGATTGTCGGAACGCTCGTGCGTTTCATGACGCCGCAGGACGACCTTCAGACGGGCCATCAATTCCACGGGCGAAAACGGCTTGACGATATAGTCGTCGATCCCGAGTTCGAAGCCGAACAGCTTGTCATATTCCTCGCCTCTGGCGGACAGCATGATCACGGGAATATCCTTTTCCTCCCGGATCTGTCGGCAGGCGGAAAATCCGTCCAGCTTCGGAAGCATGACATCCAGAATGATCGCATCGAAGTCATGCTGCCGGCAGAGCGCCACGGCTTCCATACCGTCCGCTGCCTCCATCACTTCATATTTGTTGAATTCACAGTACTCTCTGATTACGGCGCGGATCTTCTCCTCATCATCCACGACCAGGATCCTGCTCATAACACACCGCCTTTCCCTAGCGAACGATCTTCCCCCACCTGTTTCATCTTATCATAAAAAAGACTTTTGACAACCATGGCGGGACCGCTTTCGGTGATCCGACATCCCGCAGCACCGGCGGCGATCAATTGACAATATGTCAACTCTATGTGTACGCATTTGCAATATACGCAACGGAAGTACTGCTGTATAATGTTCCTGTAATCGCTGACAGACCGGACTGCACAGCAGCGGGGAGACATCATGAAGACCAGACAGGCAGAACTTCTTCTCATCAGCGTGATCATTGCACGCAGTGTTTCCTTCCTTTTTTCGAAAGTCGCACTGACGGGCATGACGCCGGAAAATCTTCTGGGCGTCCGGTTCAGTCTGGCCTTTCTGATCCTGCTCGTGCTGTTTGCACGGAAAATGCGGCAGCTCACGCTCCCCGAATTGCGCGGCGGATTTCTGATCGGGGCCTGCTACTGCTTTGTGATGTTCTTTGAGATGCTGGGCCTCCGGCTCACGAATGCATCGACCACTTCACTCATTGAAAATACCGCGATCATCATCGTCCCCGTTCTGGAGATCCTTCTGTATAAGAAAAAAGCAGACCTCCGTCTGCTCCTCTGCATCCTGCTTACCTTTGCCGGGGTTGTTCTGTTATCCGTAAAAGGGGGACTCCACGCCGGTCCCGGCATCTTTTTCTGCCTGCTCGCCGCTTTCGGCTACGCCACCGCCATCATTGTCACGGAAAAATGTTCGCATCTGGGCGATCCGGTCCGGATCGGGATCGTACAGAACGGAACGATGGGCGCTTTCTTCCTGCTGGTATCCCTCTGCACTGCCAGCTTCCGGATCCCGGCCGGCCGGACAGAATGGACCATGATCCTCTGCCTGGCGCTCCTCTGCTCCGTTTACGGCTTTACCTTCCAGCCGCTCGCCCAGCGGTATCTGTCCGCTTCCCGGGCCGCTGAATTCTGCGCGCTGAATCCGCTGTCGACTTCGCTCGCAAGTTCGGTGTTCCTGGGCGAACAGCTTGGGATCAGCGGATGGATCGGTGCTGCGGCGATTCTTTCCGGCCTCTTCCTGCACAGTCATGACAGCGGGAAAAACACTTCCTGCGGCAGCAGTGCAGTGCCTCTGACAGACAACGGACCGGCTGCCGGTCAGACGGCATCGCGCAGGCGTTCCCTGTTCGCTTTCAGATATTCCAGATAGATCTTTGCGGCCGGCGATAGCGCGCCGGAAGACGCGATCCCTATATCCACATATTCCGGCGGATCCAGCATCAGGATCCGGCTGCTTCCTGTCCAGGTCAGCACGTTCAGCCGGTTGTTCAGGGCCGTGCCGAGACCTGCATTGACCATGGCGCAGCCGGCAAAGCTGTCTGTCGTAGTAAATCGTACATCGGGCGTGATCCCGTATTTCTTCAGAAATCTCCGGTTGTCACTGTCCTCGCCGGGATAGATCTCGATATACGGTTCTTCCGCAAAAATCCGGTGCGAAACGGTATCTCCGTCTGCTGCCGGGAAATCCGCCGGCACCGCAGCGACCATCGGATCATGAAGCAGATGCATCCAGGGAAGATCGCCCCGCCGGCTGATGAGCGCCATGTCGATCTCGCTGCTGCGGATCCGTTCCGCTAGATCCGAGGAGAAGCCTGTCAGAAATTCCACCTGGATTCCCGGATGCTCCCCTTGAAAATTCTTTCGTGAGCGATGACAGCACTTCATAAAATACGCTGTAGGCGGTTCCGATCCGAACGGTTCCCGTCTCCGTGCCGGCGATTGCCGACGCTCTCTGCCGCAGAACTTCTCCGCTCTTTACGAAGCCGCGGATCTCCGGCAGCATCTCTTCACATTCCCTTGTTACTGTAATTCCGTCTCTTCCGCGGTTCACCAGGTGAAATCCGTTCTCGTCTTCCAGCGACTGGATCATCCGGCTGATGCCCGAAGTGGTATAGCCGAGTTTTTTCGCCGCACCGGAAATGGAACTGCAGTCCAGGACGGTCAGCAGGGCAATATATTTCTCATGTTCCATTTACACAGACCCCTTATACACAACCGTATAATTTGCCGCCTTCAGGATCCCGTTTTCGGCGCATTCCGCGTACAGATCCGAAAGCGCATGCAGATATTCCGCATACCCTTCCTCTGTGTTTCTGAGTGCATACGAGCTCGACAGGCAGCGGTTCAGGAAGATTTCCGCCGATCCGTAGGTGAGCGGGTTGTCGAACCGCAGCTTTTCGTATCCGCCATCGAAGAACGTATCCAACCTCCCGTCATCCTCCCGGAATCCGTTATTGGAACCTTTATAAGCCGGACAGAATTCCCGGAACAGACCGAAACATTTCCGGTTGACCGGATCCTCTTCATCGCGGATATTCCAGAGCAGGAATACCTTTCCGCCCGGTTTCAGGATTCGCCGGCACTCCGCCTTAAATTCCAGGGTGTCGAACCAGTGAAATGCCTGCGCGGCGGTCACGAAATCCGCCGACTGCGCCGACAGACCGGTATGGGACGCCGTGCCGTCATACTGCACGAACCGGCTGCAGTCCGCGAACCGCTGTTCTGCCGCAGTTCTCATATCCGCATTCGGCTCGACGGCAAAGACCGTACTTCCCCGTTCCAGCAGAAGTTTCGAGAATATCCCCGTCCCGGAACCGATATCGGCGATGACCGATTCTTCGGAGAAGCCTTCCCTCTGATACAGATGATCGATGAGCATGTCCGGATAGGAAGGCCTGCCCTTGGCGTAGGCCGATGCCCTGCCGGTAAAAAGCGCAGTCTGATCAGTCATGATACAGACCCGGCTTGCAGAGCACTTCGTGGATCTTCGTCTCCAGAATATCCGCCGAATACGCGGGGGTCATGATTACAGCCGTATCCACACCATAGGAGCTTCCGCCGAGCGACACGACCGGCACACCGTACGGGATCGCGTCCGTATCGAGCGCCATGACCGCACATTCGAAGGCGACTTTCATTCCCTGTCCGAAGGTCCGGAGCGTGGCGGCCATCAGTTCCAGCGGATAGACGCCGTGGAATTTTCCGCTGATCCCCCGTTCGCCGGCACTAAGCGCGTGCGCGCAGGACACGACCTTCACCCCGTTGGATTCCAGCATTTCTTTCATTGCCGCCGGCATCTTGTTGCCGCCGGAAAGCGCTGCCTTGGATACCGTCCGCACGACGACCAGCTGTCCTTTATAGCCCAGTTCCTGGGCCAGCTCTGCTGCCAGCACGCCGGTCTCGCCGGTACCGGAAGGCAGGACCACAGCCGGAGTGTCGATTTCGATGGCCTTCCGGAGCGCCAGCTCCAGGGCCTTGCCTGCATTTTCCTTTCCGGGATGTTCAAAAACCTGCATGATCAGTCTCCTTCCTGTTTCGTTTCCATATTTTTAGTATTCTGTGCCATCAAAATTCCTGTCTGGACATTTTCAAACACACCGTTTAAAGAACCACGTTCTTTTCTAGCTGTTATTCAGGACTTGCCTGAAATATTCTGCGAAGCACCGGGAAACCCTTGTCTCCTTTTGGAACAGTGTTCTTCCCGTTTTTTGTCATCCGAAAAACATGGCATGCGTACTTCCGAGCAGCAATATGATCAGAATGATCGCATAGGCTGTTATTTTGTTATCCGAAGAACATTACCCGCGTACTTCTGAGCAGCAATACGATCAGAATGATCGCATAGGCTGTTATTCTGTTATCCGAAGAACATTGCCCGCGTACTTCCGAGCAGCAGTACGATCAGAATGATTACATAGGCTGTCAGCTTCAGCAGCGGGAACAGATTGATCTTTCCCGTGAGCTTCACAAGAACCGAACCGATGGAGAAGAGCGTAAACCCCATGGCGATCCCGTACAGCACCGGACTGCCGGCCTTAAACATTGCATAGGCCGTGATTCCCTGCACGATTCCCACAACAAAAGTGACGCCGCCCATCTTTTTTGCAAAGGCCGCTTTTCGTTCCGGATCCTGCAGTTTTTCCATAAAATGGTCCGACAGTTCCAGCGGATTCAGTTCTCTTCGCCCGCTCATGTAGATCAGTCCGGTGACAATACTGAAGACACATAATACCGCATAGAATGCGCCGCATAAAAAAATCATTTTCACTCCTGTATAAAACAGCGGAAATTCGCATTCCGCGTCCCGGCTTTCTTCTTTTGGTCTTTCACCGGGGAGAATGCAATCCGCTTTTCCTTCGGCAGAAAAGAACCGTTTTGTCCTCTGTCGGATGCGCGCCTGCAGATTAATCTTATCACAAATCAAAATTGTTACAATATTCTCCTGCGTAAGGGAAACCGTGTCCGTCGTCTGGTTTCTGTGGCAGAATCCCCTCTCTTGACAACCCTGTATGTGTCTATTATCATTATTGTATTCTGATATTTTTTGCTATTTGTTTATTTTATCTGTTTATAATACTTATTGTTATTTCATTCTAGACTTTCTATCATTATTTTGATCACTTTTCAGGAGGAATTCTATGACGCTTTATGAAATGATCCTGCACGAAAAAGAAACATTTGAATCCCGGATCCTGGAGCTTGACAACAGAATTGCAGCTCTTCCAACCGGCAGCCTGGTATGCCGTAAAAGCGGTTCCCGGTACAAATACTACCGGGAGATCAGTGACAAAACACAGAAGACCGGAAAGACGCTGCTCTATCTGACGCGCAAGGACACCGATCTGATCCACGCACTTGCTGAAAAAACGCTTCTCCGCAGAGAACGGCAGGAATGCCGGGATGAACTGCATGCGCTGAATCTCTATCTGACCGCACATAGAAATTTACCGGACAAAGCATATGAACGCCTCATCCGATGCAGACCCATCTATGATCTGATCTATCCCCGTCTTGTAAAACAGGATGAAAAGATACAGCAATGGATGAACGAGATATTTGAAAGCAATCCGAATTATCCGGATGCATTAACGGTTCCCTCGGTAGACGACACCATGGTCCGTTCAAAATCGGAAGCATTCATCGCTTTCCAGTTAAAGAAATACGGAATTCCATTCCGCTATGAATGCAGACTGATGCTTGGATCCTCTGTCAGCTATCCGGACTTTACCATTCTTCATCCGGAGCAGTACAGAATTATCATCTGGGAACATTTCGGCATGATGGATAATCCGGAATACCGTTCTGCTGCAGCACGCAAGATCAGGTATTATATCGAGAACGGACTGATTCCCGGCGACAATCTGATCATGACTTTTGAATCTTCCAGCAGACCGCTGGATCTTCAGACCGTTGAAAAAGTGATTCATGATGTATTTCTCTGAAACTTATCCGCTGCCGTATCCGATAGAGATCATATGTCTGACGTAAGTTGGCATCACATTCGCAAATTGGCTCTTGCGGGGCAGACTTTGCCTGCGGACACTACCTCGTCTGCGGACACAAGATCTGAACACTCACGCACGAACCCGTTGACAATTTTTATCACGATTTTAAGGCCAAGGAGAATTATGTGCAATTATGCCAGTATCTCAGATTTTTACTGCCTGCAATTGAGCAGAATCTGTTTTCAAATCGACGAATTTCCTCTATTCTGTGCAAATCCACTCGCGTAATTTCTTTTTACTGTCCTTTTCTCGGACGCAGGCTGGCATATTCTTCTGATTCAGGGGCAGTATTTTCTTTGTTAGAGCAAGAAATTGCACAATCCGAGGCAGTAAAATCTTTTCAAACCTCTTTATTTGCACAAGCTCAGGCAGTAATCTCTTTTTTTGCTCTTGTTTTTGCACGGTAAGGGCAGTAGTTTCTTCTTCAGACCGTGTTTTTGCACGGTAAGGACAGTAGTTTCTTCTCCAGACCGTGTTTTTGCACGGTAAGGACAGTAGTTTCTTCTCCAGACCGTGTTTTTGCACGACAAGGGCAGTAGTTTCTTCTTCAGACCGTGTTTTTGCAC
>DFKM01000019.1:1625-3313 GCA_002373555.1 Lachnospiraceae bacterium UBA3645 | reverse complement strand
AGCCTGCGGGAGAAGAAACCCCGAGGAGTCCGTCTCCGCGGGCCAGCTCGATAAAGTAGGGTGCTTTCTGTTCATTTTCGACAACCGCTCCGCGCAGCAGCAGCTGGTCAGAGACATGGATGACGGAAAAATCCCCACAAGAATGACCTGCCAGCTCTATGACGTCGTTCGGGACGTCGAGGGAAACGAGACGGAAGTTCCGGTCGAGGGACACAGCATCGACACCACCGATCAGACGTTCATAAAAAGGGTCTATTATGCCATTACCGACCTGATCGTGGTCGGGCAGATGGGCATCCAGGACAACCCGACGCGGTGCCGCATTGAATTCGACCTCGCGGACGGGCAGAAGTGCGATCTGATATTTCAGTCAAATGCCACCATCCTGATCGGCGGTCAGAACTACATGCTGGAGAGCAGTGGAAGACTGTGGGATCTGCTGGAAGTAATTTATTGAAACGAAACGGAAGAGGAGACATATTAAATGAGAATTGCGGTAACCTATGAGAACGGAAACATCTTTCAGCACTTCGGCCATACGGAGTTCTTTAAAGTATATGAAGTGGAAGACAACAAGGTCGTATCGAGCCAGGTGATCGGCTCCGACGGCGTCGGACACGGCGCTCTTGCAGGACTTCTGTCCGGTGAGGGCATCGACGTACTGATCTGCGGCGGCATCGGCGGCGGAGCGCAGATGGCTCTGGCCGAAGCAGGCGTGGAACTTTGTTCCGGTGCCGGCGGGGACGCGGATGCGGCAGTAGACGCTTACCTTAAGGGCGAGCTGGTATCAGCCGGCGCGACCTGCAGCCACCATGACGGCAATCATTCCTGCGGCGATCACGAAGAAGGCAGCTGCGGTCATCACGGCGGCCACGAAGAAGGCCACTGCGGTCATCATGAAGAAGGCAAATGCTGCCACCGGGACGAAGAAACTGCCTCAGGGAAAAACGTCGGACGCACCTGCCGTGTTCATTACAGGGGAACCTTTAATGACGGATCACAGTTCGATTCTTCTTATGACCGCGGCGAACCGCTCGAATTCCTCTGCGGCGCGGGCATGATGATCCCGGGATTTGACGCCGCCGTCGCCGATATGGAAGTCGGTCAGGTCATTGACGTTCACCTCATGCCGGAGGAAGCCTACGGACCGAAAGACCCTCGGGCATTCATCACGGCAAATATCAGCGATCTTCCCGGATCCGAGGATCTCACGGTGGGTGAAAAGGTCTATCTGAGCACGCCTGACGGACAGCCGTTCCCGGTCGTTGTGACCGCGAAGGATGACACAACGATCACGCTGGATGCCAACCATGAGATGGCGGGCAAGGAACTGAACTTCAGAATTGAGCTCGTGGAAGTTAAATAATTCATCAGAGAAAAGCCTCCGGCGGTTCGCAGCCGCGCATCAAGGAAGGTGCTTTGCACCATGTGCGGCAGGAACGCCGGGGCGTTCCTAATTAAAAAAGATACAAAAAAACGGAATCGTGACCGGCACGATTCCGTTTTTCTTCTCTTCATTTCGCTTTACCCGTGACTGTAGAGAGTCGTGAGATATGCGCCCGCGCCGCTGCAGGACACCGGGGCGTTCCTTATATGCTCCGGTTAATCCGCAGAAAGCATCTCCCCGCACTACTTCCGCGGGACAGCCTCCGGACGATCCGCAGAAAGCATCTCCCTGCGGTCCTTCC
>DFKM01000019.1:0-1472 GCA_002373555.1 Lachnospiraceae bacterium UBA3645 | reverse complement strand
CCCTTCAGCGCCGTATACACTTCCTTCTCCGTCGGCGGACATCCTTTCACGCAGAAGTCGAACTTTGACGTGCAGTTCCCGACGCCGACCGCACCTCTCTTTCCGCGCCAGCCCTGGCCGATGCAGATCTTTCCGTCCGGCGTCGTCTTCTTCAGGAGAGACAGCAGTTCATCCAGCAGCCCCTCATCCTTCAGCTGCTGCAGGGCGGGGATCAGATACCCGTAACAGGCGCTGCAGGACTCGACTTCCTCCACGGCATCCTGAAGCGCGACGATTTTGCGGTCCTCGGGGAGATCGCTCGTCTCATCCTTGCCGATCGTGCGGATCACGGCATGGTCAAGGTCCATGCTTCCGGAACCGAGGGCCGCCGCCATGGGAACGTACGGGACGTCTTCCGGCTCGTAGTGGAGCAATTTGCATACAAATGTATCCACGAGGACCGGATCCCTCGCAGCCATGACACAGTTCCTGACCACCGGATTTCCGCCGTCCTCGAAATCGAGGTCACCGCAGATGTGATCGATGACGATAAAGTCCTGATGAATGCCGGTCGACAGATGGGCAATCGGCTTATGCAGCCCCATGGAATGAAAATGCCTCTTCTCCGAGTTCGGGATGAGACCCTTCATATTTTTGAGAGCGCAGGTGACGTGCGTCTGACAGTGTCCTTTCAGGACAGGAACATTGATCAGGAAATCGATATCTTTCACGCAGTCGCAGATCTTCAGCTTCATACCGGCACAGTTCACGGTGTGGGACGTGTCTTTCTGTGTGTCTATGAGGGGTACTCCGTATCTGTCTGAAAGCTCATAATAGCCGCATATTTTAAAACATTCCGGCGTTCTGTCCCCGACCCAGGATCCTTCGGCGATGACGATATTGCGGAAATGGTGCATTTGCAGATATTCGATTATGCCGGCCAGGACTTCGGTGTGGGTGGTCGCCCCGAAGGAGGGCTCGGACGCGGAGACCAGATTGGGCTTAAGTCCGATCCGGGTCTTTGTGGACGGAATCATAGAAGCCAGATCGGCTTCTTCAAGAAGGCGGATGGTGTTGGCTTTGAAATCGGTCCCGTAGATGCGGATAATTTCGTTCGTATTCAGCATGAACTCTTCCTTTCTTCAAATGATAAGCAACCGCCACTTTTGAGGGATCAGATCAAAGCGGCGGTTGTTTTTCTCTAAGATACCATATTTAATTGTCCCGGGCAACCACGTTCGGCGGTACCGCGGGGTATCTTACTCAGGATGTCAGCTAACGAATTACATAAGCTTTCTGAACATATCCTTGAACTCGTCGATAGAAGCTCTTCTCGGGTTGCCCGGCTCGCAGGCGTCAGCAGCTGCGGACTGTGCAAGGAAGTCGAGATCTTCTTCTTTCAGCTTCTCAAGCTTGGTCGGGATACCTACATCGATGGACAGCTGGCGGACAGCGTCGATAGCAGCTTTGCGGTATGCAGCCTGATCCATGCC
>DFKM01000155.1:619-12989 GCA_002373555.1 Lachnospiraceae bacterium UBA3645 | reverse complement strand
TTCAGCTCGCGCAGATTGAGCCGGTACGCTTCGTCCGCCGTCATCAGCCGGTGCGTGAGAAGCCCCATGTTCAGGATCTGTGCCGCCACGGTCGCAACTGCCACCCCGGCGATGCCCCAGTGGAAGAACACGACGAAAACGAAGTCCAGGACGATATTGAGCACACATCCTGCGACCATATAAAGGAACGGGCTCATGGAATCGCCGATCGAACGCAGAACATTGGATTCCATATTCAGAATGAGAATGAACGGCACACCGATGAAATAGATCCGCAGGTACAGCGCGGATCCGGCGATCGTATCTTCCGGTGTGTTCAGCAGCTGCAGCATGGCCGGGGAAGCGGCCAGTCCGAAGACCATCAGAACGATGCCGACAAGGGTGAATACCGCCAGCGCGTTCCCGATGGCTGCAGGGATGTCTTCTTTCCTGCCGGCACCGTAGATCTGGGCGATGACAACGGCCGCGCCGGTGGTGGTCGCCACAAAGAATCCGATCAGCAGATTGATGATCTGCGCTGCACTGCCGCCCACGGCAGCCAGCGCGACGGTGCCGACAAAACGGCCGACGATCAGTCCGTCGACCGCATTGTAAAGCTGTTGGATGCAGGTACCGGCTGCGATCGGCAGAAAGAACAGGAACAGACGCTGCCAGACAACGCCGGTGGTAAGATCTTTCGTGGTTGAAAAGGGTCGTTTCATGATCCGGAGTCAGGCCTCCCTTCCTGCGAACCACCGAAGGGAAAATTCGGCGGCGGCTTCGGAAAGAGACTTCATGCTCCAGCCGGTCGTGTTGATAATGAGATCGAACATACTGCTGTCGGACCGGTGCTTTCCGGTCACGATCTCGCGGGTGCGCATGCGGAATTTGTCGATCCGCTTTATATTCTTCAGAACGACCCGCTCCGTCAGCTGCTGTTCCGGCGGTTTCTTCCGTTCGAATGCCATGCAGCGCTTCAGCCTGGATTCCATGTCCGCGCACACAAAGATCCGGAAAGGATCATATTCCTTCAGAATGACATCCGCGTCACGTCCGACAATGATGCAGTCATTTCCTGCCGCGGCGATCTCCCGGATCACTTCCCGCTGCCGTACGAGCATTTCCGTACGTTCAGCATGGCTGAAGCCGATATGTGAAAAACTGTTCCTGTAAGTCAGCTGATAGGTATGCCAGCCGTGATGGGAAAGGAGGTGCCGGACATGATCCGGATTCATTCCCCGCTCATCAGCAAGCTTTTCGATGATTTCCTTATCATAATAATCCCATCCGAGAATATCCGCGAGCCGTTTTCCGAGTTCCCGGCCGCCGCTCCCGAACTGTCTGCTGACAGTGATGATGCGCATTCTGTCTGCCTCCTCCGCTTTTTGAATAACGAACGGGATTGTAGCACAGAAGCAGCCTGTTGACAATGAGAGGGAAGGTGTGATTGCTGTTTCTGCTCCTACAGCTGCGCCAGCATATCCAGCAGCCGTCTTCCGGCGGAACCGCCGAAATCCTCCGCACGCCGGATGCGCAGAAAAGAGGAACCGTAGATCAGCCGTTCGTTGTCCAATTCGGCATCCTCGCCGAGGAAGATCCCCAGTACCCTGGCGCCGAGACGCCTGAGCCGGCGTACCTGCGCGCAGGTGTCCTGTACCGCCGTGTTCCCGATATATTTTTTCTGCATGCCGGGACGTACGCGGCCGCTGACCATATCATTGGGAAGCCCGTCGCTGAAAACGACCATGATTTTTGTTTCTTCTTTCCGCTTCAGAAGATCGATGCCGGCGGCAGCAAAGGCCAGACCGTCGCGGTTGTTGGAGGAAGCGTGATAATCGAGGATCCGGTAATCGCCGTCCGGTCCGTCATCATAGTCCCGAAAACGACGCAGGACCGTATGATCCCCGTACGTACAGTAGCTCATGACACGGTGCGGGATGCGGACACGGCTCAGCGCGGCGCTGAACATATAGCTCTGAAGGGCGACCATCCCCTGGCGCGCGGACTGGGAACCGCTGGCATCGATCAGCAGATCGATGACGACAGAGGGGTGCTCGTGCTTTACCGTTTTGTAAAACAGCTGCGGATCATCGACGCGGCCTGCCTTCCAGAGACTGCCGATGTGCAGTGTGCCGTGATCTGCGCGGTATGTTTCGGGATCGCTCATGAGACTTAGCACATTCCGGAATGCCTGCTCGATGCTGCGGATCCCCGTAAGGACAGCGGATTCCTTCTCATAAAGCAGTCTTCGGTTCGCCTCACGATACTGCATGGACTTACGGACCTGTACGGAAGCGCCGTCTGCGTCTTCCTCCTTGAATCCGTCTGTAAAGAGAAGCTTTCTTCCTTCATGGAGGCCGGCGCAGGTCTGCAGTTCGATGTCCTCCATTTCCCGGACGGTCTTGAAGCTCTTTCCGAAGTTACGCTCGATATAATCCGGAATGCGGGCAAGCTCGGTATCGGAAAGAAGAAGGTCGGAATCGGTAAGGGAAGAACGTTTCCCGAAGGAAAGCGTACGCTCTTCCTCCTCCGTGCTTTCGCGGGCGGGCATTTCGGCATCGCCGTCAAATTCATCCGCATCGAATACTTCCAGCTCCGGCAGCGGATCCTCGTCGTGGTCGGGAGCGAAGTATTTCATAAAGATCTCTTTGTACAGCTTCACAGCCTGTTCCACCAGGGCGTGCGCGTCTGCACAGTCTGCGCTGCCTTCCACAAGATCGGACAGCAGCTGCAGCGCGTTTTTGTTGAATCCGTGAAAACGCCGGACGATCTCCAGACTGTCGGAATCTGCGGCATGCGGGAACTGTCTGACAAGCAGGAGGATGCGCAGCCAGTTCCGGGCAGTGGCGCGCCAATGGAGCGGATCGTTTTTCATCAGCTCGGCCGCTGTCTTTTCCGCCATGGCGGGAATGCCGGGGCGGTCGGCTGTGATCCGTGCGCGTACGGCATATTCCAGGCAGATATGCGTTGTCTCAAGAAGCACCCGCATATTGTAGTCCGCATAGCGGTAACGCCGAAGCCACAGATTCAGTTCCTCCAGTCCAAAGATCCTGTCCGCGCCGCCGAGAATGATGCCCTCATATGCGGCAGTCCTTCCGCCGGCATCAAAAAACGGGCTGCTCATGGCCTGGATGTACTGCGGATGCGTTCTTTTCGTATGATCTTCGGAAACCGTAAGAAAAAGACTTTCCGAACGGTCTATGTTCATCCTGTCACCTCATCCTGCAAATCTTGTCATCACGATATCATCGACCAGGGTGCGTTCATATTCATCAAACACTTTATTCGTAATGCTGATCGTGACAGCGTCTTTCGGAGACATGCCGCCTGTCATGAGCCGGAGCGCGGTGATCATTCCGCGCAGATCGACGGAGTTTGTAGAGATCTCACCGTTGACCGCTTTCTCATTCAGATCCAGAAAAAGGGCCGCGCAGTGGTTGATATGCGCAGAGGCTGCATCAGGTGACTCGATCCGGAGCAGTTCCTGCAGCTTTTCTTCGGACAGTACCGGCATGCGGATGACCGTAAAGCGGGAGACCAGCGCTTCATTCAGTTCCCGGGTGCCTTCGTAGCCGTAGTTCATCGTCGCAATGAACCGTGTCGCGGGATGCAGCGGGATCAGATCGTACCCCGGGATGTCGATGATCCGCCTGTAGTCGAGCACGGCGTGCAGCACGGCGACGGCATCGCTTTTGGCCATATTGATCTCATCCAGAACGCAGAAACCGCCGTAAGCAGCGGTATTCGTGACCGGTCCGCGCCGGAGCTTCACTTCGCCGTCCGTGAAGGTATCGGTCCCGATCAGCGTGCTGCTGTCTGTATTCACATGGAAGGAGACGGTATAGACGGGACGCCGGAAAAGCCAGGACAGGTTGTCGGCCAGGATGTTCTTTCCGGTTGCCTTCCCTCCGCAGAGCAGGAGATTCTCCCCTGCGAGCAGCGCCCGGACTGCGAGATCCAGCGTCTCTTCGCCGATAAAGCTGACGGCAGGCCGTACAATACGGTCCTGTACGGCCGGATCGGCCGGATAGTTCTCTGTAAAAGCCTTTATACGGGACAGCAGTTCTTTGTTCATGGCAGAAATCCTTTCCGCGGCAGATGATTTTGTCTGATTATAACATAAAGACCGTCACAGAAGTGTCATTATGTGATACCTCTTTATCGTCAGATGTGGTATACTGTCTAACAGGTTGATGATGACGGGCCGGCAGAGAAGGCCGGGAGAACGGATGGAGAAAACGATGAATCACAGATTTTTAAAAATATGTTTGATGCTGCTTGCTGTATTCTGCCTGACAGGCTGTGCCGGAAGATCCTCCGAGAAGGTCAGTACCAACACGGTGGAGGGTTTCCTGTTCAGCTTCGACCAGCGTGAGAAGACGCGCCTTCTGTCGGAGGCGATCGCGAGGAAGGAATATCCTGTAAAGGTGAGCTGGTGCTACGATCCGGCGAGCAATCTGAAAGAACTGGGAGCTTCTGAGGACGAAACCGGTGCAGCGGAAGAAGAGACACCGGAAGCGGAAGAAAATACGGTTGTCAATGAGACAGAAGATCCGGAGAAGATCCGGGATATCTGTCTGGCGCTCAGCAATGCCATTATTATCGACAATGCGAAGGATACCAGTCCCGAAACGCCGTATTTCGTGGAGCTGACGCTGGCCGACGGGACATCCTGCCGGTTTGATTTCGTATCGCGTTCCGTGATCCGCTTAAGTGAGCAGAACTATGCCGTGGAGACGGACGGCAGCCTGTGGAGACTGCTGGAGGAGTAAGATCTGTCCGGGGAGAAGAAATGTACAGAATTGCCGTAGTGGAGGATGAACAGGTCTTTGCAGACACCCTGAAGGGATTCCTGGTTTCTTTTGAAGAGGAATCGGGTGTCTGTTTTGATACTGCCATTTTCCGGGACGGAGAGGATATCGTTGAAGCGTATCATGCGCAGTTTGACATCATCCTGATGGATATCCAGATGCGCTTCATGAATGGCATTGACGCAGCGAAGGAAATCCGGGAACGGGATCCTGCGGTCCTGATCATGTTTATTACGAATGCGGCGGAATTTGCCATCAAAGGATACGAGGTGAGAGCCTTTGATTATCTGCTGAAACCGCTGTCCTATACGGTCTTTTCCGCAAAGCTCCGGCTTGCGCTGGACAGTCTGCCGCAGAAGAAGGAGGATACGCTGCTTCTGAATGTTGCCGACGGCGTCCGGAGGATCAGCATCCGCCGGATCCTGTATGTGGAGAGCCAGGGGCATACGATGTATATCGTGACGAAGGACGGAACGGAGACCGTGCATGTCAAGATGAGCGATCTGGAAAAGGAGCTCGCACCGTATCATTTCTTCCGCTGCAACAAAGGCTATCTGGTCAATATGGACGCTGTGGAAAGCGTTGACAGTTCGGACTGCATCGTTGCCGGACACAGAGTCCCCATCAGCCGCAGAAAACGGGCGGAATTTATGGATTATCTGACGGCCATTATCTGATCAGAGGAGGCGGAAGTGAACACTCTGTATTATGTCAGCCCGCCGGGCTTTCTGGTGACATTTGCCTATTCACTGGCAGTGATCATGTACTGCTGGGTCAATCCGCGGAAATATTCCGTAAAAAAGACGGTCCTGATCCAGGGAGCGGGGATGGTCCTGATTAATGTTCTGGCGTTTCTGCTGGAATCTCCGGATATCCGATTTTATTTTCTTCGGATGATCTTTTTTTATTGCCTTCTCATGGGCCTGATGGCACTCTGTATGAGAGGCCCGTTTGCCCGGGTGCTGTATTTCTTCCCGTTCGTCATGGTACTCGGCGAATTCGTCATGGCAGTTGACTGGCATCTGTATTATTACGGTGTGACAGTCAACAAAATACCGGATATCCTGCCGATCCGCCTGCCGTTCCTGTTCGGCTATTACTGCGGCTTTACATTTCTGGCGTATCTGGCCAACCGCCGGTTCCGCGAATACAACAGTGCCATGGAATTCGGGCTGCGGGATATCCTGCAGCCGTGGATCCTGGCGGTCTTCAGTCTGATTATCAGCAATGTCAGCAATTTCCTGCCCGTATCCCCTATCAGCAGTCAGGTGCCGGGACAGATCTTTCTGATCCGTCTGCTGGTGGACGCTACCGGTCTGACGATGCTGTATCTTTTCCATACCATGCGGTTTGATATCTATAAGTCATCGCAGATGGAGATGCTGAACCGTTCGCTGGAGATGCAGTATGCGAATTACAATGTCCTGAAGCAGTCGGTGGAGCTGGTGGCCGGCAATTACCATGATCTGAAGCATCAGATACAGTTCCTGGAGTCCGAACGGCCGGGGGAAGAAAAGCAGCGGTTCCTTGATAAGCTGAAAAATGAGATGAGCGATTTCGAAGCCCAGGCGAATACCGGCAGCGAGATGCTGGATACGATCGTCATGTCGAAACGGATGCTCGTGAAAAAGGACGGAATCGAGCTGACCTGTATTGCGGACGGTGCGCAGCTGTCCTTCCTGGATCCCATGGATCTTTCCGCACTGTTCGGAAATCTCCTGGATAATGCGGTCGAGGCGGTCCGGAAGATCGATGATCCGGAGAAACGGCTGATCAAACTGACGGTGGAAAGACAGAAAGGCTTTGTGCTGATCCTCTGTGAGAACTGCTTTACGGGAACGCTGGAGATGCAGAGCGGTATTCCGAAGACCACCAAGACGGATGCCTTCTTCCACGGTTACGGAACAAAAAGCATCTCCTCGATTGCCAGAAAGTACAGCGGATCCGCCGTTTTTTCCGCGCAGGACGGCTGGTTCCGGGCAAAGATCCTGCTGCCGGCTGATAAAACAGAATAAAAACAGAAGGGGAGCTGCCGTTTGGGAATGATCGGAACCGTTCGTGCAGGCTCCCGTTTTTATGCAAAAAAGAATGTTAGAATGCCATTATCCAAATCCATCTGCCGCCGGGCGCAGCGTGTTTGCCCGGCGGAAAAAATGATAAAAGGAGAGTGGTTATGGTGAAAACAAAGCTGTGGCGGGGACTCGCTACGTTCATGGCATCCATTCTGGCCATGTCGATCGGCGTCCAGACCCTGTCGGAAAACTGGGCAGCAAAGCTGAACAGCATGCTGAACACGAACAACTATGTGACCGTGAGAGATGAAAATGAACCGGCCGAAATGGGCGATCATTTCCGTTCGGAATTCACATCCCTGACGGACATGCAGGCGGAGCAGGAAGCGGTCTCCAGACAGATCGGTGCCGAGGGCACGGTCCTTCTGAAGAATGACAATGCAGCGCTTCCGTTAAATGCTTCTTCCGAGAAGGTGACGCTGTGGGGCCTGCATACGAACATGCCGATCCTCGGGGGAATGATGGGATCGACGGCAATGGCCAATTATGAAGTCGGACAGCCGCAGTACGGCATCAAGGAAGCGATGGCAGCGGCGGGATTCGATGTCAATCAGCAGTTCATCGATCTGTATGCCTCCGAGGCAATGGATCCTTACCGCATGATGGCTTCCTTCTTTGGAAATCCTGTTCCCGGACATTCTTTCTCAACATGGTTCACAACGGCCTTTGAGAATCCCAAGGCTTATAATCTCGGCGAAGCGCCTGCAGCTTCGTATCCGGCGGATGTTCTGAGCTCTGCTGACGGTACGGCAGCCGTGGTCCTTCTCTCCAGAGATAATTCCGAGGCAGCGGATTATCATCCCGACATGGTCAGCGAGCTGGATTCCGACAGCTTCGACAGACCGCTGGCGCTTTCACAGAACGAAAAAGATCTGATCGAGCTGGCCAAGCAGCACAGCACGAAGGTGATCGTGCTGATCAACTCCTCCAGTGCCATTGAGCTTGAAGGCCTGAAGCAGGATCCCGCCGTGGACGCGATCCTCTGGACCGGACAGCCCGGAAACTACGGTTTCCTCGGCGTAGCGGATGTTCTGGCCGGAACGGTCTCTCCTTCCGGAAAACTGAATGATACCTATGCGATCAGCAGTACATCCTCCCCCGCGATGGTGAACTTCGGCGTTTATCTGTTTACGCCCAATTCCAGCACAGACAAGAGCATTTCCGAGAACGATCAGGGAGATGCCTATCTGGTGGAGACCGAAGGCATCTATCAGGGTTACCGTTATTATGAGACCCGTTACGAGGATGCCATGCTTTCCCAGGGCAACGCTGTTTCGACGGAAGGCACGATCGACGGCGCGGCCTGGGATTACAGCAAGGAAATGTCCTATCCTTTCGGCTACGGTCTTTCCTATACGACATTTGAGCAGAAACTGCAGTCTGTCGAAGTCACTGTCGGCGGCGAAGGCAAAGCGGTTGTCAATGTGACCAATACCGGCGCTGCAGCAGGTAAGGATGTCGTCGAGCTTTATGTACAGGCGCCTTACACCCAGGGCGGTCTTGAAAAATCCGCGGTGCAGCTGATCTCCTTCGGCAAGACCGGCGAACTTGCCCCCGGCGCTTCCGAGACAGTCGAGATCACATTCGATCCCCGTGACATGACAAGCTATGATGAAAATGTCACCAAGGCGGACGGCACCCAGGGCGCGTGGGTCCTGGAGAGCGGCGATTACTACTTTGCGATCGGAAACGGCGCACATAATGCGATCAACAATATCCTTGCGAACAAGCTCGGTGCAGCCGATCAGCTTGTCAGCGTGAACGCCGATGAGGTCATTGATCCTGCGAACGCACAGGTCTGGAATATGGCGGAAACCGATGTCGAGACCTATTCCGTGAATGTACAGAATGCGCTGCAGAACATGGATATCAACAAGATCATCCCGGATGCTGCGGTGTACTTTACCAGAGCGGACTGGAGCAAGGGCTGGACTCCTGTCACAGAGCTTGTGCCGACCGATGATATGAAGGTCGATCTCACGAACAACAGAGGTCAGCTTACAGAGAACGGGGAAGGCCTTACCTGGGGCGCAGACAACGGTCTCTCCATCATCGATTTCATGGAAGTGGATGAGAACGGTACATATGTCGGCGTTCTGGATCTGGACGATCCCAAGTGGGATCAGCTGATCGAGCAGATCAGCATCGAAGATGCAATTAACTTTGTCGAGAATACCGGAAACGGCATCAGCCAGATCGGTTCCATCGGACTGCCGGCGAACGCGATCCAGGACGGTCCTACGGGATTTGCCAATGATCAGGTCGCGGCCTATCTCATCAAGTGGAACGAGTCCAACAGCAGTGAAGCTACCTATGTCGGACCGGAAGATGAAGGCGCACAGTATACCATGAATGTCTTCCCGACCGAACCGATCGTCGCCTGCGCTTTCAACCGCGAGCTGACGAAGCGGGAAGGCGAGATGTACGGCGAAGAAAGTCTGTGGAGCAATGTTCCTGGAACCCTGGCACCGGCCGGAAACCTGCACAGAGTTCCTTACTGCGGACGTCTGCATGAGTACTATTCGGAAGATCCGATGCTGACAAGCATCATGATGAACGCTTTCTGCGAAGGCGGCACCACGAAGGGCCTGATGACAGAGCCGAAGCACCTGGCTTTCAACAACCAGGAAACGAACCGTTCCGGCGCAGCTACCTTCATGACCGAGCAGGCAGCCCGTGAGAATGAGCTGAGAGCATTCCAGGGCGCACTGTCCTCCAACAATGCCATGGGTGTCATGACATCCTACAACCGTGTCGGCGCTGTTTACTCCAGTGCACATTCGGGACTTCTGGAACAGATCCTCCGCAACGAGTGGGGATACAAGGGCTGGGTCGTCACCGATATGGCGGCTGCGCCGGATTACATGAACTGGCTGGATTCCATCCTGAACGGTACGGGCGGTATGCTGACCACATCAGCGACCACTTCCCAGAGCCGCAAGGGCAGCATGACTTCCAGACTTGCAGAGATCGAAAAGGATACCAATTTCCAGCAGCATATGCATGACGGCCTGAAGCACTATATGTACAGCATCGCCAGAAGTAATGCGCTGAACGGATATACGGCAACGACAGAGACCAAGTATGTAGCCACCTGGTGGCAGAATGCGATCAACGGCGTCAAGTACGGCAGCGGAATCCTTGCACTGCTGTTCTGCGTACTGTGGTTCATGGGACTGAAGAAAGGAGAGAAACGCGCATGAAAAAGTCAGCCGGATTTATCATGACCGTGATCGGCACTGTTCTGGCAGCTGCTGCATTGTTCTTATATCTGAATGCCAATAATACGAACCAGACGACCATGATCCTTACGATCATCGGACTTGTGTGCGGCGCATTGTATGTCGTGGCTTATGCAAAGCTCGGGAGCAATCCTTTTGTCAGTCTGCTTGTATCAGCGGCGGCCGTCTTTATGGCAGCGGCTCTTGCCTACAGCTTTGTAACGGAAGCGGAGATCCTCGGATATCTGATCTCCGGCCTGCGTACCTGGGCGGATGTACAGACGTGGGCATACTTCGCTGTCGCAGCGGCACTGTCCTGGCTGGTGCTGCTGATCGCCTCCTTTACACGGCTTGGCGAGAGACAGGATACTGTACAGACAGAAAGCAAATAACTGCATGCAGGTGACACAGGGGCCATCCCCTGTGTCACTTTTCTATCATCATAATGAAGGAGTTATAAGAGCGTGATGCATTTCAGAAAGATCCTGACGGTTTTGCTCGTTCTTCTTCCGGCAGGCGCAGGAGCAGTCCTCCTGTTTTTGATGAATGCCGATCTGTATATCAGATTCTCCCAGAAAACAGGCATGGTAAAGGGAGAAGTGAACAGCTGGCAGGATAAATCCCGAGGAATCGGCGCGGGAAAGGATCCCGGGGACGGACTTGACCTGGCAGGCGGGATCGCCTATGCAGACACATATCCGAACAGTTTCCTGGATATTTACCGGACTGAAGATTCTGAAGGGCCGAAGCCCGTGTATTTCTTCATCCACGGAGGCGGATATGCCTGGGGAGATAAAGCGGAAGGAGATCCGCTGGGGGCATCTGACGGATCCTCCGGCGGCATGACGGATGTTTTCCGGCGGCTCGCGAAGGAAGGATACGCCGTAGTCAGCATCAATTACGCGCTTGTACCGGAATACCGCTATCCGACGCCGCTGGTCCAGATCAATGAAGCCGTCGGTTTCCTTAAGGCGCACGAGGACGAATATGGTCTGGATATGTCGCGCGTCGTTCTTTCCGGCGGTAGTGCGGGCGGCCAGCTGGCAGGTCAGTATGCGCTTCTCGCGACAGATGCGGAATATGCAGAAAGCTGCGGCATTGCTCCGGCGCTGGAAGGAAATGCTGTGAAGGGCGTGGTATTCCGCTGTGCATTGCTGGAGCCCGAACATTTTGACGATGTGAACACACTGCTGTTTAAGATCATGTTCCGGAATCTGAAGATCGGTTATTACCAGAACGGGGCAGAGGCTCTTGCGGAAGCGGATATCACAGCACATGTATCGGAGTCCTTCCCACCCGCATTCATTACGGACGGGAATCATGGTACATTTGATAAACAGGCGGTTCGTCTGCACGAGAAACTGGACACACTGGGCGTATATAATGTGCTGAATATGTATCCGATCCGGGAAGCGCAGCTCGAGCATGGATATGACGTGGTTCTGTCAAACAAATACGCAGCAGACAACCTGGAAAAGGAGATCGGTTTTCTGGAGACTGTTCTCCGATAAAAAAGGTCTGCTGCAAAAAACAGCTTCCGCACGGGAAGCTGTTTTTTGTGTTCAGAACATATGCGGCAGGAGGATCTCGGTATCCGGTACGAGCACTTCCTTGATTGCCCGCTGGCTTACCCAGCGCATCATGTTGGTCGCGGAGCCTGCCTTGTCATTTGTGCCGGAAGCGCGGGAACCGCCGAAAGGCTGCTGGCCGACGACGGCGCCGGTGGGTTTTTCGTTGATATAGAAGTTCCCGGCGGCATGGGTCAGCGCACGGGAGATCTTGAGAACGGCTGCGCGGTCCTGCGCGTAAACGGCGCCGGTAAGGCCGTATTTCGTGCTGGTATCACAGAGAATGAGCGCATCGTCCAGTTCTTCATCTTCGTAAACATAGACCGTAAGGACCGGTCCGAAGATCTCTTCGACCATGCTCCTGTAATGCGGATCCTTTGCGAGGATGACGGTCGGCTGTACAAAATATCCGACAGAATCATCGGTTTTTCCGCCTTCAATAATTTCCGCTTCCGCGTCATCGCGCGCCGCATCAATATAGGATTTCACGCGGGCGAAGGCACGGTCATCAATCACGGCATTGCAGAAGGCTCTGGGATCCCGGATATCGCCGGCATATACATCTTCCATGGCGGTGTGCAGTTTTTCTCTTACGTCCAGCCAGATGGAAGCGGGGATATATGCTCTTGCCGCGGCGGAGCATTTCTCACCCGAGTAGCCGAAGGCGGCGCGGATCATGCCTGACACAAGCGCGCTGGTATTGGCGGACGGGTCGGCGA
>DFKM01000155.1:328-537 GCA_002373555.1 Lachnospiraceae bacterium UBA3645 | reverse complement strand
CCCGCCGGTCTCTCCGACCAGCCTCGGATACGTGCGGTAACGGTCAATATTGGATCCGACTTCTTTCCAGACCAGATTGAAGACCTCCGTGGAGCCGGTAAAATGGAAACCGGACATGTTGGGGTCGGTGATGATGTGTTTCGAGAAATCGCTGCCTTTACTGGGAACAAAGTTGATGACGCCTGCCGGAAGGCCTGCCTCCTCAAGAA
>DFKM01000155.1:0-267 GCA_002373555.1 Lachnospiraceae bacterium UBA3645 | reverse complement strand
GCGCATGAAATAATAGTTCGAGAGGGCCGCCGTCGTGGAAGGCTTCCAGACGCAGACATTGCCTGCCTGCGCGGGCGCACAGGGGAGATTTCCGCCGATCGAGGTGAAATTGAAGGGCGTGAGCGCAGCGATAAAGCCTTCGAGCGGACGGTATTCAATGCGGTTGTAAACACCGGGGACCAGTCCGGGTTGTGTCTTGTAGATCTCCTGCAGGAAATACGCGTTGAACCGGAGGAAGTCGCAGAGCTCACAGATATCGATCTCCGC
>DFKM01000132.1 GCA_002373555.1 Lachnospiraceae bacterium UBA3645 | reverse complement strand
GGTCCCTGCGGCCCCTGTTCCGAGATCTATTATGACAGAGGCGAAAAGTACGGCTGCGGCAAGCCCGACTGTACCGTTGGCTGCGACTGTGACCGCTACATGGAGATCTGGAATAACGTCTTTACGCAGTTCGACGGCGACGGCAAGGGAAATTATGTCGAGCTCGAAAACAAGAATATCGATACCGGCATGGGCCTGGAGCGTCTCGCTGTAGTCGTGCAGGATGTGGATACCGTATTCTCCATCGATACATTCAAGACTCTCCTGGACGAAGTCTGCCATATGGCGAACGATTATGTTTATGAATCCGATCCCCGGAAGGATGTTTCCGTCCGCGTGATCGTCGATCATATCCGTTCCGTGACATTCATGGTCTCCGACGGCATCATGCCTTCCAACGAAGGCAGAGGCTATGTCCTGAGAAGACTGCTTCGCCGCGCGGCCAGACACGGCAGGATGCTCGGCATCGAGGACGGCTTCCTGACAAAGCTCTGCGAGACCGTCATCGAACTCTCAAAGGACGGTTATCCGGAGCTTGAGGAGAGAAGAGATTTCATTCAGAAGGTCATCTCCCAGGAGGAAGAGAAATTCACCCGTACGATCGATACCGGTCTGGCGCTTCTCGCGGAATTCAAGGAGCGCGTCAGGGCAAACAACGGACGTGTTCTCTCCGGCGATGATGCATTCAAGCTTTACGATACCTACGGATTCCCGCTCGATCTGACCAAAGAGATCCTGGGCGAGGATGATATGGAAGTGGATGATGACGGCTTCAATGCGGCAATGAAGGACCAGAAGGAACGCGCCAGAGCCGCCAGAAAGACCACGAACTATATGGGCGAGGATGACAATGTCTATAACCTCCTGCCCGCAGAGCTGACGACCGCCTTTACCGGTTATGAGAAGGAAACGGATGAATCCGAGATTACCGGTCTGACAACGGAAGAAGAGATCACGGAAGCGCTCTCCGAGGGAGACCGCGGCACGATCATCACTGCGAAGACCCCCTTCTATGCAACAAAGGGCGGACAGCAGCACGATACCGGCGTGATCACACTGGCGGACGGTTCTCAGTTTGCCGTCGAAGATGTCATCGCGCTGAAGGGCGACAAGGTCGGTCATGTCGGCCATGTCGTATCCGGTGTTTTCCGTATGCATGACAAAGTGACGCTGGCTGTCGATGCAGACAGAAGAGCAGCGATCCGGAAGAACCACTCCGCAACGCATCTGCTCCAGGCGGCACTCCGGGAAGTGCTCGGAACGCATGTCAACCAGTCCGGTTCCGACAATGATGAAGAAAGACTCCGCTTCGACTTCTCGCATTTCGCTGCCATGACGGCAGAGGAGATCCAGAAGGTCGAGGATATCGTCAACCGGAAGATCATGGAAGGACTGCCGGTCTGCACGCAGGTAGAGTCTCTGGAAGAGGCCAGATCCTCAGGCGCTATGGCACTGTTCGGCGAAAAATACGGCGATGAAGTCCGCGTTGTTTCCATGGGCGATTTCTCAACAGAACTGTGCGGCGGTACGCACGTAAAGAATACCGCGGAGATCCAGTGTTTCAAGATCCTGTCCGAGAACGGTATTTCCGCCGGCGTGCGGCGTATCGAAGCACTGACTTCTGCGAACGTTTTGAAATACTATGCAGGCGTTGAAAAAGCGCTCCATGACGCAGCGGCAGCCGCGAAGACGACGCCGGATCAGCTGATCCGCCGGATCGAACAGCTCGAAGGAGATGTCAAGGCGCTTCGCTCTGAAAATGAGAGCCTGAAGAACAAGATCGCGAATGCATCTGCCGGCAATATCGAAGACAATATCAGAGAGATCAAGGGCGTAAAGCTGCTGACGATGGCTGTCGAAGGCGTGGATATGAACGGGCTCAGAAATCTCGGCGATCAGTGGAAAGAGAAGCTTGGTGAAGGCGTGATTGTTGCAGCTTCCTCCATGGACGGCAAGGTCAATCTGATCGTTATGGCGACTGATGCGGCGATGAAAGCCGGAGCACATGCCGGCAATATGATCAAGCTGGTCGCAAAGGAAGTCGGCGGAGGCGGCGGCGGAAGACCGAATATGGCCCAGGCCGGCGGCAAGAATCCGGCCGGTATCCCTGCTGCACTGAAGGCAGCTGAAGCCGTGCTGGCGGACCAGATCAAATAATCGCAGCGGTTGATTTCGTTTTCGTTCACGGGGCAATGCCATGAGAGAGCTGATCATCAATATCAGAAAACTATTTACCGGAGAACAGGATCTTCTGGATGCCGAGCGGATCCTGAAGAAGCGTTCGGCAGAGACGAATGATCCTGAACTCCGGCGTGCAGCCGAACTGCAGCGGCGATACAGGAGACGTCTGGTACAGCAGTGGACGGTGCTCTCGGCGATCGCTGTTCTGCTGGTGCTGATCCTGGTCATTTCACTGATCGTTCATGCGGTCAGAAGCGGATCCGGCAGTTCTTCGCAGGAAGCGGCGCCGGTCGAGACTGCCGTCCCGGCGGAGGAGACGGAGAGCGTACCTGCTGCCGAAGAAACACAGGCGAAACTGCCTGTACGGACGGTCACCCTGAGCTTTGTCGGCGACTGCACGATCGGCACGGATAAGAATTTTAATCAGTCAACGAGCTTTAATGCTTACTACGAAAAGAACGGCGGAGAGTATTTTCTCTCCGCCGTCAAAGATATTTTCGCTGCGGATGATCTGACGGTGGTCAATATGGAGGGGACGTTTACCACTTCGAATGACCGTCAGGACAAGAAGTATGCATTCAAGGGCGACCCGTCCTATGTCAATGTGTTTACTTCCGCCTCGGTGGAAGCGGCCAACCTCGCCAACAATCACAGTAAGGATTACGGCGCGCAGAGTTATGACGATACCGTCAAAACGCTGGAAGACGCCGGGATCATCAGCTTCGGGTATGAAACCGTGAAGGTGACGGAAGCGGCCGGCGTTAAGGTCGGTCTTACAGGCGTCTATGAACTTGCCAAAGGGATCGAATGCGCGGAGGATGTGAAGACGAACATCGCGGCGCTGAAAAGCCAGGGTGCGGAAGTGATCGTCTGTGTCTTTCACTGGGGCACGGAACGGGAATCGACAGCCGATTCCGTCCAGCGTGAGCTGGCGCATCTGGCCATTGACGAAGGCGCCGATATCGTGATCGGACACCATCCGCATGTGCTGCAGGGGATCGAAACCTACAAAGACAAAACGATCGCTTACAGTCTCGGCAATTTCTGCTTCGGTGGGAACAAGAATCCATCGGACAAGGATACCGTGATCCTGCAGGAAACTTTTACGGTAGATAACGGGACCAATACTTCAGAAACGAAACTGATTCCCTGCTCGCTTTCCTCGAGCGTTGATAAGAACGATTATCAGCCGCGGGTCCTCGAAGGAGAGGAAGGACAGCGCGTCCTCGACAAGATCGAAGCGAGAAGTAAGTAGAACCCGCGAAAAACCTTGAATCTGCTGTTGACGAATCAAAATTCTATGCTATAATATTCTGAGTGCTGACATTTGTCCTCGAGTTGCACAATCCACAACTGGAGGGAGGGAAAAAGATTTATGGCTACAGTTATCGTAAAAGAAAATGAAACTCTTGACAGCGCGCTCCGCCGTTTTAAGAGGAACTGCGCAAAGGACGGTATCCAGCAGGAGATCCGCAAGAGAGAGCA
>DFKM01000016.1 GCA_002373555.1 Lachnospiraceae bacterium UBA3645 | reverse complement strand
CGGATGATATGATATCTGGTACCGGGCAGGTCTTTTACTCTGCCGCCGCGGACGAGAACCACGCTATGCTCCTGAAGGTTGTGTCCTTCGCCGGGGATATAGCTGGTCACTTCAATACCGTTGGAGAGACGGACTCTGGCGATCTTACGAAGCGCGGAATTAGGCTTCTTCGGAGTCGCGGTCTTAACAGCTGTGCAAACGCCTCTCTTCTGCGGGGAAGAGATGTCCGTTGCACGCTTGTGCAGGGAGTTGTAACCCTTCTGCAGAGCGGGCGCTGTAGACTTCTTCTCGCTGGTCTGTCTGCCTTTTCTCACTAACTGATTGAACGTAGGCATATCTTTTCCTCCTTGTATTTATTACGTGTTTACGCCATTTTTCCTGTTCTTTTTCTGTCCATAACACAAAAAGAACACGTGACGTGCGCACGCGTTCAACATTATAGCATGATAGGGGTGAATGTCAAGTGAAACCGGCGAAAAAACGTGATTTTCCGCCGGTTCGGCACTCTTTACTCTCCCGTCTGCCCGACAGGCTCACTCTCCTCCACCCCGGTATCTTCCTCGATCTCCTCGTCCGGGCTCGTATCCGCATCGAATCTCGTCAGATCATACTTCTCCACCACCGCGCACAGCGTTTCCGCATAGTTGTGGCTCGTGGCATAGCCGCCCATCTGAATGATCCAGAAAGCGGTGCGGTAGTCCGTCACCTGGTCGATCCCGGGATATCTGGGCTTGCCGTTCTTCTGGGAATGGATCAGATACGCGGAATGATCCGCAATGGATTCCTTGAAGCTCGGATAAGCGCGGAACTTCGCGACGATAGTCACGTGACTGCCGTCCGCCAGCTGCTCGCCGGTCGTCGTCTGGACATAGGAAACGCCGTCCCAGGCGCTGTATTCCGACCACGAATTGACCGATGCGCCGGCCTTGATCCCGAACAGATTGTTGGCCTTTTTCGCCAGACCGCTCTGTCCCCAGCCGCTTTCCAGGATGCACTGCGCGATCGTCACCGAAGCCGGGATTCCCGTAAGCGCCTGGTCCGCCATGCAGAAGGGGGCGATGTATTCCACAAATTCACGTTTCGCATCGTTGGAAACGTTGACCGACATCAGTTCCTCATCTTCCCACTGGATCTCGCTCTCGTCATACAGCGGCTCATCTTCCTCTTCCACCTGCATGACCGGTCCGTAGACTTCCTCTTCCATGTCCGCCAGCGCTTCCTCATCAAGCGATGCCAGCCATTCCTCCGCAGGGTCAGCCGCCGCGACCACATCTGTCCGCGGCGGATCCGGCATCGTATTCACAGCATGTGCCTGTGCCGGCATGAAGATACAGACCGTGCACACACACAGCAATAGCAGTATTTCGAATCCTTTCTTTTTCATTTCCATCCTCCGGTCTCCGGCATGATATCAAGTTTTACCGGTTCCGGGTATTGTATACCAAACGTATCTACAGTTACTTTTTCGATGATCACAGGCACGGCAGGCGCATTGATTTCGATATCCTCCAGACCTTCCGGGCTCTGCACAGGCTTCAGTTCCTCTTTCTCCAGCGCCAGGATCAGGTCCAATCCTTCTGTGATCCTTCCGAACGCCGGATAGATCCCCTCGATGGAAGGCATCGGCGCCAGCGGGAAGAAGAACTCGCTCCCGCAGACCATATTCTCGCCATAGCCGCCAAGTCCGACGACCCCGGGCACCATATCCAGATACTGCGCCGACCGCTTTGCATCACTTTCAATCAGATATCTGCATTCCGGCCTGCCGAATCCGGTATAACTGACGTCCACACACCAGCCCGGCACAACGCGCTGGATCGCGTAATGATCATAATATCCCTTCGACGCCAGGCTGATAAAGCTGTTCACCGCGTTCGGCGCAGCTTCCGGCATCAGTTCGATGACGACGCGGCCTCTGTCCTTTAAGATGATGGATGCAACCGGATTCATACTTTCAGAAACTCCTTTACTTCCGGAAGTCTTCTTTCGGCTTCTGCCCTTCCGATATCATACACACGCTGAAGCTCCGCGGGATCGCTCTCTGTCCGGCTGATCCCCAGCGCTTCCGGCGGCCGGATCACGATCGCCGTACCGGCCTCTTCCCTTTCGGCGATCTCTTCCATTTGTTTGTTGTAACGGATGTGCCGTACAGACATCGCCTCCGCGACCTTCGGATATTTGCGCATCATCACTTTCATGAGCGGTATGGCCGAGAATTTCGGCTTCACGAATCCCTTCGGCTGCGTCAGAATGATGACGTTGCGGTTGAACCCTTTGCTTTCCATAAAACGGTACGGCACCGGATCCACGATCCCGCCGTCCAGCAGCTTGTATTTCCCGATCTCCACGGGTGCGGAAACCATCGGCATGGACGCAGACGCCTGCATCCATTTGATATCCGTCTCGCCGCCGTCCGAACACTTGTAATAGACCATTTTCCCGGTCTCGATATTCGTCGCGCCGATATAGAATTCCATCGGGTTTTCCGCAAATGTCTTCGCGTCGAACGGATCCAGCACATCCGGGATAATGTGATAGCAGAAGGCCACATTGTACAGATCGCCGCTGCGCAGAAGCGAACGGATGCCGCAGTATCTCGGATCGCCGGCATATTTCAGATTATACCGGAGCGGTCTGCCGATCTGCTTCGATTTGTAATTGCAGCCGAATGTGACGCCGGCAGAAATGCCCGCCGCGCCGTCAAACGTGATATCATTTTCAAGGAACACATCCATCACGCCGCATGTGAACAGGCCGCGCATTGCGCCGCCCTCCATGATCAGCGAAGTCTTTACTGTGTCCGTCATCTTCTCCCCCCGGTTCCAATGTGCCTCAAACGAAAACATACTCCTTCAGCCTGCGCATCGCTTCTTCGACTCTGCTCTTCGGCAGCGCGAAGTTCATGCGGATCGCCCATTCGTCATGGAACGGTCTGCCGTCCTGCCAGGCGACGCCGACATCCCAGCCGGCTTTCAGAAGATCATCGATGGTCTTCCCGTTCTTCCTGCAGTACTCCTCGCAGTGCAGGTACATCATATAGGTACCTTCCGGCATAGCGGTATCTACGCCCGCGAAATTATACCTTATAAAAGAGTAGGCATAATTGATGTTGTCGGAAAGCACCTGATTCAGCTCATCCACCCACGCTTCGCCTTCCGGCTTGTATGCGCCGATCAGCGCATGCATGGACAGGACGTTCATATCATTATAATGCGTCGTCCGGCTCATCCTGCGGACACGGTCCCGCAGGTACGGATCGTAAATGACATGGTAGCTGCCGATCAGTCCGGCCAGGTTGAACGTCTTGCTGGGCGCATAAATCGCGATCGTGCGGTTTTTCGCATCTTCGCTCACGCTCTGCGTCGGCGTATGCTTATGTCCGTTGAGCAGGATATCGGACCAGATCTCATCCGAGATGACAACGACCTGATTCTCCCGGAACACTTCCATGGCCTTTTCGATCTCCCACTTTTCCCATACGCGGCCGCAGGGATTGTGCGGGCTGCAGAATACAGCCAGGTGAATATGATTTTCCTTCAGGCGCCGGTCCATGTCGTAATAATTCATCCGCCATACACCGCTCGCGTCACGATACAGCGGGCTGAGCTCAGGCGTTCTGCCCGTTCTTTCGGCGACATCCGAAAAACCGATATACGTCGGAGAATGCATCAGGAACTTCTCACCGGGCGCGGTGAATGCGCGCAGTGCACTGGCCACACAGCCGAGAACGCCGTTTTCATAGCCGATGTCCTGCGGTTTCATTCCGTATACGCCATTGCGCTTCTCATGCCAGCGGATAATGGAATCATAGTATTCTTCCGAGGGCATGAAATAGCCGAAGGTCGGATGGTCGAGCCGCGCGCGGACGGCGTCCGTGATGGTCGCCGGGGCGGGGAAATTCATGTCGGCCACCCACATGGGGATGGCATCAAAGCCGGGCTTCGGCGCGGTAGGTGCGCTGGTGAAAAAGACGGAGGCGCCGATGGCGTCGAGCGCCATGGCGTCGTGGCCTTTGCGGTCGATGATGGAGGTAAAATCGTATTGCATAGCCTGTACCTCTAAAGAAGAAGATTTTTTTGCAAAACGAGTGTCATTCTGAGTCCGCTGCACGGACGAAGGATCCTCGCCGTAACGCAGGCGGTTTTACAAAAACCGATCGACATTAGCGGTGGATTCTTCCGCCGGTCAGGCCGGCGTCAGAATGACATCTTCAAAATGATCTTGTTTATAAAAAGTCGTTCAGGAATCAAATTCGATTTTGTCAAAACTAAGATTCAGCTTCGCCATATGGAACTCTTCCTTGTCATTGAAATAGTCCAGGTTCTCCTGCAGTGCATCCCAGATCTGGCGAAGGCTCGGCGTCCCGTTGAAGAACTTCTTCGGCTCCGCTCTCCAGTACAGATCATCATTCGCCAGATTGTCGCCGAGATAGTGGTTGAGCTGCACGATGAACAGCATCCGCTCTCTCTTGAATCTCTGCGGCTTATGCGTGACCTTCACGACCCAGTCGTCAACCGGATCGGTATAATACGTCACTTTTTCCCTGCTGTCCTCGATCGAAAGCATCTTCTCGTAATCCTTCTGCGTGAATACCTGATAGATCATCGGATCGGTATCCTTCTCCTGCAGGATCTTCTCGATCGTCACGAGCTTTACGCACAGTACGAACAGCTTCATGGCATCCGTCAGTTCATAGATCGACGGGAATGTCGGTGCCAGACGGATATTGGAATCTCTCGGATCTTTTCCGTAAGGGAAGGATGCGCCGGCCGGCGTCAGCGTCACGCCGCAGGCCTTGCATTTTTCCACGATCTTCGCAGCACAGCCGGTATACGCATCGAAGGACACGAAATATCCGCCGAGCGGACGGCTCCATCTTCCGGCGCCCGTATCGGCCAGCTCGGTCTCCAGGATCTGCTCGACCAGACGGAACTTCGGGCGGATGAACTCCGCTTCCTCCATCATGTGGTCCATGAGCCGCTGGGGAGAATTCAGGAAGTCCGCATGACGCAGCATGTTCATTTTATCATATCCGATCGTTCTCACGGACATGCCTTTTCTGTATTCCTTCAGGTTCCTGTCAGAGGAAGCGAATGCAGCCAGACCGGAACCGGAGAAGGTCACCTTGGATGTCGAGGAGAATTCATAGACCAGATCCGGATTCCTCGCTTTTGCACATTCTTCCAGAATATTCGGGATCTTCGGCTGGTTATCCCTGTATAAATAATGTACGGCGTAGGCATTGTCCCAGAAAACGCGGAAATCCTTCGCGGCAGGCTTCAGGGCAGCCATCCGTCTTACCGTCTCGGCAGAATAGACCGTACCGTCGGGATTGCTGAACTTCGGCACACACCAGATGCCCTTGATCGTATCATCGGAAGAAACCAGTTTCTCCACGATATCCATATCCGGGCCCGTGGGGGTCATGGGAACATTGATCATGTTGATCCCCATCTGCTCGCAGATCTTGAAATGCCGGTCATATCCGGGAACCGGACACAGGAAAGAGATCTTGTCATAGTCCTTCCAGGGCTTGCTGCCGAGCACGCCGAACATCATCGCCCGGACAACACAGTCATACATCATGCTGAGGCTGGAGTTTCCGCCCATGATGATCTGATCTGCGCGGCAATCCATGATCCAGGACATCAGGCGCTTTCCTTCGATCACGCCGTCAAATGCGCCGTAGTTTCTGCAGTCTGTTCCGTCCTCCGATCTCCAGTGTTCGGTATCGTTGTTGCGGTACATCTCCATTGACAGTGTCAGCTGGTTCGGTGAAGGTTTGCCTCTGGACATGTCCAGATTGTATCCCTTCGCCTTTTCTTCTTCATATTGAATACTCAGTTCTCCAAGAAGAGCCGTAAGCTCTTCTTTGGTCATTTCAAGATAAGATCTCATGCCGTAGTACTCCCGTGCTTTATTCTGCTAAAGACTAGCACTTTTTTCTATAAAAAGCAAGGGCTTAAGTATTTCCCCCGTTTTACTTCATCCTTTGTTTCTCTGTGTTTAGAATTTTTAAATAATTCGGCTCCGATTTTATAAATTCATTATCACTAAGACACAGGACATTCACAAAGTCCGTGTATTATATAACCATCAAAAGAAAACAAAGCAAGGACCCATCCGAAGGGAAACCTGAAGATGTTCTCATATTTGATACATTTTTCTCCTCTTTCGTTTTACTATGGCGGCCGCAAGGCCGTCGGCCAACTTTCTACAATTTGTAGTTTTCATACATTTTTCTCCTTTTTCTTAAGGCGCCCGGCGGGGCGCCTTTTCCTTTGTGCGCCGGGACAGGAAGCAATCCCTCTGTTCCGCAAAAAAAGGCCGCCTCCTTACGGAAGCGGCCGTCTCATTGCAGTTTCTTATTATACAGGCTCAACAGAGCATTCCACAGCGCCGGATACCGGTGCGTTTCCTTCTCTTAAGGCCTTGCGGTGCTTGAAGAAGTCCATTGCGACCTGCGGGAAGAGTGCGTAGGAAAGGACATCCTCATCCTGCTCCTTCCAGTCACCCAGCTCCGCTTTCAGCTTATCCAGTTCCGGAGGAATCAGATCTGCAGGGCGGCAGGTGATCGGCTCGCGGTCTCCGATAACCTTCTTCTGTACTTCCTTATTGAAAGGACGTACGGTCTGGCCGTACTCACCGGCCAGAATGGACTTGGTCTCCTTGGTCGCCATCTTGTAGCGCTCGCCTAACAGGACATTGAAGACTGCCTGTGTTCCGACGATCTGGCTGGAAGGTGTTACAAGCGGAGGCATACCCATGTCTTCACGTACACGCGGGATCTCGGCAAGCACATCGTAGAACTTATCTTCTGCATGCTGATCCTTCAGCTGGCTGACCAGGTTGGACAGCATGCCGCCGGGCACCTGATAACGAAGGGTATTGATATCCACGCCAAGCACCTTCGGGCTCAGCAGACCGCTCTCCAGCGCCTGCTCGCGGATCGGGCGGAAGTACTCGGTGAGCTCGTTCAGCGCATTCAGATCCAGTCCGGTGTCATAAGGTGTTCCCTTATAAGTCTCGACCTGTACCTCTGTGGAAGGCTGGCTGGTGCCTTCTCCGAAAGGAGAAATAGCGGTATCAATGATATCGCAGCCGGCTTCGACAGCACGCATCAGGGTCATGTGCGCGCAGCCGGAAGTGCAGTGGGTGTGCAGTTCAAGCGGAACATGGATGTTCTCCTTCAGCGCAGTGACCAGCTCCTCTGCATAGTAAGGGACCAGCAGACCGGCCATATCCTTGATGCAGAT
>DFKM01000197.1:1746-8321 GCA_002373555.1 Lachnospiraceae bacterium UBA3645 | reverse complement strand
CAGGTGCGGGATCGGACCGCTGGATGATGCGCAGGCCGATCTTCTGGATACCTATCTGTATGTCACGGGCATCCGCGGGAAAAGCGCGTATCAGAAGCCGTTTTCCTGGTGCCCGGAAAAGTTCCTGGAAGAAAGGATGGGAGAGATCGACACGGCCAGAGAAACGATCGCTGCCGCGCTTGCGGATCTGACCGGGCTCACCGGAAGAGGCGGATATGCAGGGGCGGAATGGATCGTGGCGCTCAGGAACATGATGTCACGGGCGGATGCGTCTGCCCGCCTGCAGTCCCTGGCGGAAGCTGCGTCGGAAGATGGCGACAGTGAGCGCGCAGAGGAATACCGCAGGGTGTTTGAATATATCGGGCAGATCCTGACAGAGGCCGAAACGCTCTTCCCGGAGGAACGCTTCAGTGCGGACAGCTTCCTGAAGCTCCTGGAAGCCGGTATCGCAGAGGGAAAGCTCGGTATGCTTCCGTCCGGCATGGACCAGGTGCAGATCGGGGATATCCGGCGCAGCCGGCAGAACGAGATCCGCGCGCTGATCCTTTTGGGGATGAATGACGGGCTGATCCCGTCCCCGGGCGCTTCGGGCGGGATCCTTTCTGAAAATGAGCGCTCGCTGCTGCTTGCCCGCGGCGTCCGTCTGGCACCGGCGGCTTTCGATATGGCCTGCCAGGAGCGTGCGTACCTTTATATGCTTCTCTGCAGACCGAAGGAACAGCTGTATATCACCTTCCATACACAGAACGGGTCCGGCAGTGCGGTCAGACCGTCGTATCTGCTGCAGCAGATCGTTTCCCTGTATGAGGATCTGCATGTGCAGACAGACGAAGACCGGGAAATGGCAGCCCGGATCACCGGAATGGCATCGCTGAAGCTGGCGTTCGCCGACGGCGTGGGCCGGAAGACAGAAGAGGCGGAAAAGGATTCTCCGGATTCCGGATTCGATGCGCTGGCCGCTGTGCTGCAGAAAACGGATTCGGAAGCGTTTGAAAAGATCCTGGCGGCCGCTTTTCCCACAGCGGCGGAGAGCAGCATCCTTCCCGCAGCCGCAGGGCTTCTTTACGGAAAGGATATCCGCCTGAGTGTGACACGGATGGAAGCCTTTGCCGAATGCGCGGCCGCGCATTTTCTGCGGTACGGACTGAAACTCAGAGAACGGAAGCCGTTCACGGTCGATCAGATGGACCGGGGAACATTTTTCCATACGGTCATGGATAACTTCTTCGCACTGTTAAAGGAAGAAGGGATACAGATGGACGAACTGACCGAAGAAGACCGGGAACGTCTGGTGGAAGCAGCGGTCTCGCTGGCAAAACGGGACGAAAAGATCAGCCGGATGGAGGCCGAAAGCGCCGAAGGCGCCTACCGGACAGGCCGGTTCACCGCACTTCTGGACCGGGGGATCCGGGCTGTGTGCGATCTGATGCGGCGGGGAGATTTCCGTCAGGAGGCGAGCGAGATGCTCTTTTCCGGATACAATGATCCGGAACTGGTGATCCGGGCGGAAAACGGCAGCCGGATGATCCTGGAGGGCCGGATCGACCGTGTGGATGTCAGCGAGGAAGACGGAAAGCGGTATATCCGTGTGGTCGATTACAAGACCGGAGAGAAGATACTGGATCTGAACTCGATCTACAACGGCCTTTCCATGCAGCTGGTGCTGTATATGGCGGCGGCGATGCTGAAAGACGAAAAGCGCCATCCCGGCAGCACGGCCGTTCCCGCAGGCATGTACTATTTCTCGTTCGCGGAAAAACTTGCAGATACGGAGGCAGGTGCTTCCGAGGATGACATCTATAAAAAATGGATCAAAAACTGGTATCTGAAAGGACTGTCGGCTTCCGATGATCTGATCGCGGCGAAAAGCGAGCCCGTATCGGGGAAAAAAGCAGATGCGGCGCAGATCCGGCAGCTGATCGCGTACACGGAAAAGAAGATGCAGGAGACCGGGAACCGGATCGCTTCGGGCGATGTGGAGGCAGCGCCGGTGATGGAAAAGAACCGGACGGCATGCGATTATTGTCCGTACAGTGCGGCATGCGGTTTTGACAGGAAAAATCCCGTGTACGGCTACCGGCGGATGGCGAAAATGGAAGATAAGGAAATCTGGGAGAGACTGAAAGAGGAGGCAGCGGATGGCGGTCAAGTGGACGGATGATCAGAAAAAAGTCATAGAGACACGGGGAAAGGATATCCTGGTGTCCGCCGCGGCCGGCAGCGGCAAGACTGCCGTGCTGGTGGAAAGGATCGTACAGCGGATCACGGATCCGTCCGATCCGGTCTCGGTAAATGAACTCCTGGTGGTCACTTTTACGAGAGCCGCCGCGGCGGAAATGAAGGAGCGGCTTTCCGATGCGCTGGCAAAACGGATGGAGGACGCGCCGGAAGATCCTGTGCTGGCCAGACAGGCGGCGCTTCTGCCGCAGGCCCATATCAGCACGATCGACAGTTTCTGCCAGTGGCTGGTCAGACAGTATTTCTTCCTGCTGGATATTGATCCGGATCTGCGGATCGCCGATGAGGGAGAGGACCGTCTGCTGCGCGAGGACTGTCTGGAGCAGATGCTGGCCGAAGCGTATGAAGAGAATACGAAAGACTTCCGGCGGCTCATGGATTCCCTGTCGAAGGACATGAATGACAGAGCCGTACGGGATATGATCCTGGATGTCTTCCGGAATTACGACAGCATGCCCTGGCCTGAAAGGGAGCTCGCCCGTCTTATGGAGGAATATGACGGCCGCGTCAGGGACCTGTCTGCGCAGTCCTGGTTCATTTCCTGGGGAGAAAGCGTGCAGTACGAACTGGAAAAATATGCAGAGAGTCTGCAGCTTGCTGCCGCGGAATCGTCAGCTTATCCGGCGCTGGAAAAGTATACGGACATGTTCCTGGCGGATCTGGCGCTGGTGCTGGATCTTCTGGATACGAAGGATCTCGCGGCGCTGTACGGAAAACTGTCGGCACCCGGTTTTGTCAGGAAGCCGGCGATCCGCAAGCTCGGCGATACGGATCCTGCCGTAAAGGAGATGTTCTCCGCGTGGCGGGATGCCGTGAAGGATGGGATCAAGGCGCTTTTCCCGGGCGGCTGCGGGGACCTGCAGACGGAAGCGGAGCTGGCGGCGGCGACGGATCCCGTAAGGCGGGAGATCATCCGTCTGACACTGCGCTTCGGCGAAATCTATGCACAGGAAAAAAGAAAACGGGAGCTCGCGACATTTTCGGATATCGAGCATCTGGCACTGCAGCTTCTGTGGAAATGGGAAGGCGATGCGCTTGTGCCGAAGGAGCTTCAGCATGAGCTGAAGGGCCTGTTCCGGGAGGTCATGACGGATGAATACCAGGACAGCAATCTGATCCAGGAGGAGATCCTGCGCGCCTTCGCAAAGAGCGGCGGTACCGGCGCAGACAGATTCATGGTGGGCGATGTCAAGCAGAGCATCTACCGGTTCCGCATGGCCAGACCGGCGCTTTTCATGGAAAAATACCGTTTCTATTCCGGTGAGAAGGATGCGGATACCGGATATCGGATCGATCTCGGAAAGAATTTCCGCTCCAGAGAGACCGTTCTTTCGAGCGTGAATCATCTGTTCTCGCAGATCATGACGGAGGATCTTGGCGGGATCGTTTACGATGATGCCGCGAGCCTGAAATACGGCGCCGGATACGCGCTCGCGGATCCGGAGACCGAGCTGCTTGTCTGTGATCACGCCGATGGCGGGCTCTCCGGCATCGAGGCTGAGGCCGGGATGATCGCGGATAAGATCCGTGCGCTGACCGATCCCGAAAACGGACTGCTGCTCTATGATGTCAAAGAGGGGAAGGAGAGACCTGTTTCTTACCGGGATATCGTGATCCTGGTACGGTCGGCCGAGAGCATGGCGGAGCCGCTGCGGCGCGTACTCATGTCCAGCGGCATTCCCGCGCATGCGCAGGAAAATAAAGGCTATTTTTCCGCGCCTGAAGTCCGGGTACTGCTGTCTTTTCTGCAGATCATCGACGATCCGCTGCAGGATATCCCGCTGGCGTCCGTGCTCCTTTCTCCGATCGGCGGATTTACCAAAAATGAGCTGGCTTCTATGTGCGCCGGAATGCCGGACGGATATCTGTTTGATAAGCTGACGGCTGCGGCCGGCGAAGGCAGATGCACGGAAAAGTTCGAAGCATTCAGGAAGATGCTTTCCGAATACAGAAGGCTGTCATCCGTACGTTCGATCCGCGAGATCCTGATAAAGCTGCTGGACGAGACCGGCTATCTGTATGTGCTGGCAGCGGAGCCGGGCGGCGCTGTGCGGAAAGCAAATGTGGAAATGCTGATCGAGAAGGCGGCTGCTTTTGAGGAGACCAGCTACCGGGGCATCTTCCGGTTCCTTCGCTATATTCAGAGACTGCATGAGTATAAAGTGGACGAGGGGGAGGCCTCCGCACTGTCGGAGAACGAAGATCTTGTGCGGATCACGACGATCCATAAGAGCAAGGGAATGGAATATCCGGTCGTGTTTGTGGCCGGTACCGGCAGAGGCTTCAATCTTCAGGATGCGAAGGCGTCAATGCTGCTGCACCAGGATCTGGGCCTTGCCTGTGATCTGATCGATCCCGTGAAACGGACAAAGACCGCCCTGCTGTATAAAAAAATGACGGCGGAACAGATCAAAAAGGAGAGCCGGGAGGAAGAACTTCGGATCCTGTATGTCGCTATGACCAGGGCGAAAGAAAAACTGATACTCACGGCGAGCACGGAGAATCTCACGGAGCAGATGAAAAAGCTTGCGGTGCCGGGGCTTCCGCCCGCGCTGCTGGCCGGAAAGGCAAACTCCTATCTCGACTGGCTGCTGATGACGATGGACGGAAGTCCGGTCCGCATGACTGTCACAGAAGCGGAAGCGGAGGAACTGCGGAGCACGTATGATGCTGCACTGGCCGCTATGCGTGCGGACAGATGGCGGCTCGCTGCCGGGGCCGGAACGGCGGATCCGGCGATGCTGGAAATGCTGGAAGGATGGCTCAATTTTGCCTATCCGTTTGAGAACTCGGTTCGCCAGAAGGGCGTTGTTTCCGTATCGGAACTGAAACAGAAGGCGGCGGAGGCAGAGGCGCAGAACCCGGGGCGGAAACCCAGTGAAGCGCGGATCGCACCGGAGGAAACCGGTGTCTATCCGGCATCCGGCACTGTCCGCGGAACGGCGTATCACCTTGCAATGTACAGGCTCTCGCCGGAGGAATGCGGCAGTACGGAAGCCGTGAACGACGGACTTGCCAGGCTCGTGGCGGAGGATTTTCTGTCGCAGCAGGAGGCGGATATGATCGAGCCCGGGAAGATCAGCCGATTCTATGCTTCTCCGCTCGGACAGACGGCAGCGGATGCATTCCGCAGAGGAAAGCTTTCCCGGGAAAAACAGTTCATCAGCAGACTGACGGTCTCTGAATTCAGACAGATCCGCGAGACAGGCAGGTACGAAAAGGCCGAAGAGGACGGCGAGTGGATGATCCTGCAGGGCATTACCGATGCCTATGTTGAAACGGAGGATGGGATCATTCTCTGGGATTACAAGACCGACAGCGTATACGGAGAAGAGGGGCCAGCGGAGCTGATCGAACGGTACGGGATCCAGATGCATCTGTACGCGGAAGCACTGTCGGCAGCGATCGGAAAGCCTGTTTCGGAGATGTATATCTATTCCTTTGCGCTGAATCGGACCATCTGTGTACCGAAGTAAAGAAGGTGGTTCACTTTTTCGCCGGGTTGTGTTATCATACTAAACCATGCAGGGAAAGGAGGTGCCGGATGTATTGCTATATTATTCAGGACAGGCCGACCCAGGCGGAGCCTTTGGACATGCTGAAGTCCGGGCTGCCGTATGCGGCCGTGCTCTCGCGGGAAGAATGGCGGCGGCATGAGAACCGGTTCGACATGGGTATCGAGCATGATCCGGATGAAGATCTGATCCTTGCCACCAAGGCGGAGGTCAACTACGATTCGATCACCGGTACATTTTCCATTCCGCGGAGAGCGGATCTTTCGGGCGAGGATGCGGTCTTCGCATTCGCACTGGATGAAAAGGGAATCGTTTTTATCGACGACAGCGGGACGGTGCATCACATGATCGAAATGATCGCATCCACAAAACGATGGAGAAATCCGAGCCTGGAGAGGTTCCTGTGCGATTTCCTGACGCAGGTGGTGAAGAATGACCAGAAGCTGATCGACCAGTATGAACATGAACTCGATAAGATGGAAGATGCGATCGTCCATGAGACGGGCATCGAGATCATTCACCGGGTCAATGAGATCCGCGGCGATATCCGGGAGCTTCTGAACAACTATGAACAGCTGCTGGATGCGGCAGAAGTCTTCGAGGAGAATGAAAACGGTTTCTTCGTCGAAGACAACCTGCGGTATTTCCGGCTGTATATCAACCGGATCGAGCGTCTGAAAGATGCGGCTTCGGGCGTGCGCGATTTCGCCATGCAGATCCGCGATCTGCACAAGACGCATCTGGATATCAAGCAGAACAATATCATGACCGTGCTGACGATCGTGACGACGATCTTCATGCCGCTGACGCTCATCGTCGGCT
>DFKM01000197.1:0-1691 GCA_002373555.1 Lachnospiraceae bacterium UBA3645 | reverse complement strand
CGTCGGCTGGTACGGCATGAACTTCGTGTATATGCCGGAGCTTTCTTATCCATGGGCGTATCCGGCGGTCCTGATCGTATGTATTGTGATCGTCGTGGGCGGCATTCTGTACTTTAAAATAAAGAAGTGGCTGTAGGTTCGGAGGCTCTATGAAGTTAAAAGATCTTTTTGCACCGGTGGACATGACGGTCGGCAATCCGGTCTCACAGATAATTAAATTCACGATCCCGATGCTGCTGGGAAATATTGCCCAGCAGCTTTATAATACCATCGACAGCATCATCGTCGGCCGATTCGTGGGAGATGATGCGCTGGCGGCGGTCGGTACAGCCGGTCCGATCCTGAACCTGATGCTTGTGCTGTTCATCGGAATTTCTGTCGGCGCCAGCATCATGGTATCGCAGTATTTCGGTGCGAGACAGAGAGAGAAGCTCTCGCGATCCATCGGCTGCTGCATTACGCTGACCGCGATTAGCTCCGTGATCATCATGATCATCGGTCCGCTGATCTCCAAACCGGTGCTTTCGATTCTGAATACCCCGGATGCGATCATCAACTGGAGCGCGAGCTACCTGACGATCTTTTTCCTGGGCATTGCGGGAAGCGGATATTATAATATTCTCGGCGGCGTGCTGCGCGGACTCGGAGATTCCGTTTCCGCCTTGCTGTATCTGCTGGTCGCAACGGTTCTGAATATCTTTCTGGACTATGCATTCGTCGTATTCTTCGGCATGGGCGTGCCCGGCGTGGCGCTTGCGACGATCATCGCCCAGTTCGTTTCCGCGATCCTGACCTTCCGGAAGCTGTCGCAGATGAAGGACCTGTTCGACATGAAGAAGGAATATCTGAAGCCGGAGAAACGATATTCTTCGTCCCTGATCCGGCTGGGTCTGCCTTCCGGCGTTACGCAGGCGATCATTTCGATGTCCATGATCGTTGTACAGTCCCTGACGAACAGCTTTGGCGCGCAGTTTATCGCGGCGAATGTGATCGTTATGCGAATCGACGGCTTTGTCATGCTGCCGGCGTTCTCGTTCGGTACGGCGATGACGACGTATGCGGGACAGAATATCGGCGCGAACAAGATGGACCGGGTCATCAAGGGCGCGAAGGAAGGAACGCTGGCGGCGATGGCGATCTCGGCCGGGCTGACGGCGCTGATCCTGCTCTTCGGAAAGCCGCTGATGGGCATTTTCACGAATACGCAGGAGCTGGTCGATATCAGCTATCATATGATGCAGATCCTGTGCGTGGGCTATATCGCCATGGAAGTGACGCAGTGTCTGTCCGGCATCATGCGGGGGGCCGGTGATACGGTGACGCCGATGTGGATCTCGATCTTCAACTCGGTGCTGATGCGTGTGCCGGCTGCGTATCTGCTGGTGTGGCTGACGAAGACGCCGGAGAATCCCAAAGGGAATCCGGCGATGATGTTCCTGTCGCTGGTGATTACGTGGTGTGTGGGGGCGACGCTGACGTTTATAATGTACCGGAGAGGGAAGTGGAGAACGAAGGCGATTGTGTGAGGAAGGGACTACCGGAGACGGTTCCCTGTGTTCTTCTCCCCGAAACAGGGGTCCTCAGATTGCTTCGTTCGCGGACGAAATATACGCACTCCTTCCAGCCAACGAAAAAGCGTGTTGGCTTCCAGTCGGCGATTTCGCCGTGAACTGTCGCTCTTCACACACAGT
>DFKM01000227.1 GCA_002373555.1 Lachnospiraceae bacterium UBA3645 | reverse complement strand
GCTCTGGTACGCGCCTTATCCACTTTATAGAATTTATCCCAGATATGCTGGATATGCTCTTCCGGGATGCTGCTGCCGGTATTCCGGATATAGATGCGGACTCTTCCGTAAACATCCCGGTAATACGCTGTCACTGTACCGGGATCGCTGACATAATGCCAGGCGTTGCTGAAGAAATTCTGCAGGACGCCCTCGATCATGAATTCATCGGCATGGACCGGCAGCTCCTCCGGAAGATCAAATACCAGACGGACATCCTTTCCGTCCGCAAGCTTTTTGCTGCTTTCTCCGATCCCGCGGATGATCTCGCACAGATCGAAATCCGACCAGGTGATCTGCATCTTTCCGGATTCGATGGCATCCAGACTGAGCAGCCGTTTGACGATCTCGTTCATCTTCTTCGCTTCATCGGCGATGATTTCACAGTAATATTTCGTACTTTCCGGATCGTCCGCAATGCCCTCCGTCAGTCCCTCTGCATAGCCCTGAATGAGCGCGATCGGCGTCTTCAGCTCATGGGAAACATTCGACAGGAAGAGCCTGCGCATCTCATCAAGCTGTTCCTTTTCCTTCAGATCTGCGGCGAGCTTGTCATTCGCTGCCTGCAGACTCGTGATCGTATCCTGCAGTCTGTCGGACAGGTGATTCATGTTCCTGCCGAGGATACCGATCTCGTTCTCATCCTGTCCCTCATATCTGGCATCGAAGGACAGATCGGCCATCCTGTCAGAGATCTCCGCCAGACGCAGGACCGGTTCCGTCAGTCTCGAAGAGGCCAGATACATCAGGATGCCGCCGATGATGACGGCGACCATGCCGATGATCAGGAGAAAACGGCTTGACAGCTCTACGCTGTCGCGGATGCTCTCCATATGGGTGATCATGATATAGCGGATCTCGTCTCCCGCTTCGCCGATACAGTCGAGCTGGTAGCCGGCTTCTTCGCTCGCAAAGAGGCTCAGGATCACATGATCCGCTTCCTCTTCATAGATCTCGATCTGCTCGTGATCTTCGAAATCTCCTTCCTCATAGAGCTGCAGGAGCTTGAAAATAAAGCCGCCCTGGTTCAGATTTGTTGCATAGATGACGACCGGGGTATCATATACATTGTCCAGGATGATCAGATCGATATTGGTACGCTGCAGTTTATGATCCAGTGCGGCCAGAGAATCCTCGTCAAAATCAGCATCTACCGTATTCTGTATCAGTTCGATGGTCTCCCGGAAACGGATCTGCTTGCTGCGCACGGCGTACCGTTCCAGCTGCGTGGAATTCAGAATGAAGACCAGCATGATCACGGCGGCCAGTACGCCCGCTGTGATCAGCGGAAAGCTTGTTCTTAAAGATATGAATCTGCGGTCGGTATTCCTGTTCATCGATAATGCGCCTGCCTCTTGTTGTTCACGAAAAAGGATTGTGTTATCCTGAATAATCTATCACAATTCGGGCGGATTCACAATAATACTTGTAATATCGTGCGGGAAAGGATAAAATAATGCATGATCGGAGGTAACATGGCTAAAGTAATCGTTGGCATGTCCGGAGGCGTGGATTCCTCCGTGGCAGCATTCTTATTAAAACAGGCCGGTCATGATGTCACTGGCGTGACCATGCAGATCTGGCAGGAGGATTCGCCGGCGGACGAGGAAGGCTCGTGCTGCGGTCTTTCCGCCGCGTATGATGCCGGCAGAGTTGCCAGAGCGATCGGCATCCCGCATTATGTGTTCAATTTCCGGGATGTTTTCCGTGAAAAAGTCATGGATTACTTTGCCGATTCCTATCTCGACGGCGAAACGCCCAATCCCTGCATTGCCTGCAACCGTTATGTCAAATGGGAGGCGCTCCTGAACCGCTCGCTTGCACTGGGCGCGGATTATATCGCGACCGGCCATTATGCAAGGATCCGGAAAACACCGGAGGGCAGATATGCTGTCGCCTCTTCCGTAACGGCCAGAAAAGACCAGACCTACGCTTTGTATAATCTGACGCAGGAGCAGCTGGCGCACACGCTGATGCCCGTCGGGGAATATGAAAAAGATGAGATCCGGAGGATCGCCGAAGAAGCCGGCCTTCCGGTGGCGCATAAGCCGGACAGCCAGGAGATCTGCTTTATTCCCGATCATGACTATGCTTCTTTTATCTGTTCGTACAGAAATCATACGGATGTGCCCGGCAATTTCGTAAATTCTGCCGGTGAAGTAATCGGCCGTCACAGAGGCATTATTCATTATACTGTCGGACAGCGGAAAGGCCTCGGCAATACCTTCGGGAAGCCGATGTTCGTCCTGGAAATCCGGCCGGAAACGAATGAAGTCGTTCTCGGAGAATCGCCCGAGACGATGAGCGATCATTTGGTCTGTGAAGATATCAATTTCATGGCGGTCTCCGGCCTTTCCGGAGAAACAGAAGTGACCGCCAAGATCCGGTATAATCATGCCGGGGCACCGGCGGTGATCCGCATGACGGAGGATGGGCGGATCCATTGCAGATTCAAAGAGCCGGTCCGTGCTGTCACGCCGGGCCAGGCCGCGGTATTTTATAAAGACGACATGATCCTGTGCGGGGGAAAGATCATCAGGACAAAGAACGCGTCGCGATAAAGGAGTTTGACATGAAAAAACAGCTTGCGCTTTGGATCATTTTTGCTTTCACATTCAGCTTTCTGTGCGCCTGCAGTGCCGTGACGCCGGGACCGAGCACGACCCGCTCCCAGGCAGCGCCGATGACCGTGCCGACAACGGCTGTCGCCGAGACGCAGACGGAATCGCAGACTACGGAAAAACAGACGGAACAGTATTCCACCTGGGCAGGCGTCACGCATGAAGAGACAGAGGCGCTTCCGGATGCGGACGAAGTCACGGGAGAGATCCTGTATGTGAAGTCCGGCGTCAATGTCCGTCAGGGACCGGATAAGAACTCCACGGTGCTGGGAACGCTCTCCAGCGGGGATACCGTGGAAAAAGTCGGTCAGGAAGGCCGCTGGGTACAGATCAAGTACAATGACGGCACGGCCTATGTATTCGAAACGTATCTGGAAAGCAGATAAATGCGAACAGCCCACGGGACTGTCCCCATGGGCTGTCAAAAAAAGAAGCGGACTGCCCCGCTTCTTTTTATACGCTGAATTTATAGCCCATTCCCCAGATCGTCTGGATATAGCTTCCCTTCTCTCCGATCTTCGCACGCAGCTTCTTGACATGCGTGTCGATCGTGCGTGCATCGCCGTAATAATTGTAATTCCAGACATTGTTCAGGATCACCTCACGCGACAGCGCGATCCCCTGGTTCTCCAGAAAATACTGGAGAAGCTCGAATTCCTTGACCGACAGATCGATATTCTTCCCGTCCACGGTCACGATATGCGCGGTCTTGTTCAGTTCGATCCCGCCGGCGGAAATGATGTCCGGCGAATCACCGGAAATGCGCCGCAGAAGAGCATTGACGCGTGCAACGAGGACCTTCGGGCTGAACGGCTTGGTGATGTATTCGTCCACCCCGAGATTGAAACCCTTCAACTCATCGCGCTCTTCCGATCTCGCAGTCAGCATGATCACCGGCAGCTTCGAATAGCCGCGGATCGTCGACAGCACTTCCCAGCCGTCCATCTTCGGCATCA
>DFKM01000034.1 GCA_002373555.1 Lachnospiraceae bacterium UBA3645 | reverse complement strand
ATCATTTGTGCATCGCCTCCCTCTTTTTCTGCAGGATCAGGGCTGCCTGATACAGTCCCTCCATGATGGCTTCCGGCTTGGGGGTGCAGCCGGCGACGGCCACATCCACATGCACAAAATTCTCAACGGGCGCTTCTACGGAATAGCTTCCCTTGAACACGTTTCCGGACTGCGGGCAGGAACCGATGGTGACCACGCACTTGGGTTCCGGCACCTGTGCGATCGTACGGACCAGACGGTCTCTGGACTGGGATGTCACGGGACCGGAGATTACGACGATATCCGCATGTCTGGGAGAGCCTGCCAGCTTGAAGCCGAAACGCTCGGCATCGTATCTGGGTGTCAGGCAGGCCACGAGCTCGATATCACAGCCGTTGCAGGAGCCTGAGTTGATATGATACAGCCAGGGAGATTTGGATGCGCTTTTATCAATCAGTTTTTTAAACATTTCCATACCTCCTTACAGTCCCATCCAGACCAGGATCAGGCTTGCAAGCGCAAGGCCCGAAACCACCGTCCAGTAGAACTTGAACAGATGCTCGATCTTGAGTCTGGCAGTAACCGCGTGGATCGTCGTGATGCAGATCAGTGTGACCACCGCGCAGACAGCCACGAAAATGATCGCGTCGCAGACGACCGTGCCGGTCCGGATGCCGCCCAGGAACAGGGAGGTGAAAAGACCGGTCATGATACACATCTTCATGGCGGTATTCAGCTTGAACATGCCGAGGGCAGCGCCGGAATACTCGATCAGGGGACCTTCGCAGATCTCCGTCTCGGCTTCGGCCACATCGAAAGGCTGCATGCCGACTTCCGCGGGGATGATCAGCAGCAGCGCGATCGCTGCGGGGATCATGCTCCAGGAGAACAGCAGGCTTCCGTTGGCTGCCTGGTAATCCGCGATCTGGTTCATGGAGAAGGCAAGCGTGGATCCGCCGACCTTCCTGGCTACGGAAAGCAGCACCAGGACGAAGGGCAGCTCATAGCTCATCATCGTGACCATCTCACGGGAAATACCGATACCTGCATAGGGGGATCCGGAAGAGGAGCCGCCCACGATCAGGGCAACGCCGCCGATCGTCAGGAAATACAGGATAACGATGAGATCCGCGGTTCCCGAAAATGCGGTGAAGCCGAAGATCGGGATAAAGAGCATGACGATCGCGAGACTGATGAATCCGGCGATCGGCGCGCCCAGAAATACAAGCTTGTTCGCTCTTGCGGGCACGATGGTCTCCTTGCCCATGAGCTTGAAGAAATCATACATGGGCTGACGGATGGGCGGTCCGATACGCTTCTGCATATGGGCGATCACCTTTCTGTCAATACCCGCAAGGAACAGTCCCACACAGGCCGTGAACAGTGCGCCGGGGAAGATCAGAACTTTAACCAGAAACAGTAAGATTTGCATTTTTATCCTCCTTCCCTTAACGCATGAATATGAACAGGCACATGACGATGATCGCCGTGGCAATGACTGTGTAGGATGTATAATCCGTTACGATACCCGAATGAAGCTCGGTAAATACCTTGTAGTAGCCCTTCCAGTTCTTCTTGAAGCCCCAGAACAGATCGGAGCCGCCGACCTGGGAGAACATCTCCTCTTCACCGGAGAAGAAGGTCGCATACTTGGCTTCGGGCTTTTCGCCGGCGGTCAGGATCTTTCCGCGCTCGTTCGTTCCGAGCAGGATCACGATCACGGCCGCGAAGAAAACGATGCCGAACAGGATCAGCCACAGAACGGGATTCCAGAAGGAGAACGTGACCGGCTCGACCAGCATGGTGGGTACGCCGGCGGCTTCCGCATAGCCCGCCCCCATCATCTTGTCGATGTAATCACCGACATTCAGCGAGGCATTGGCGGCCGGGAAGAGCAGGTACTTGCTGACCAGCGGATAAATGGTACCGCAGATCACGCAGAGTGCTGCCATGATGTACATGGGGATCAGCATGACAGCCGGAACCTCTTTGACATCGTTGTGCTCTTCTCTCAGCTGTCCGAAGAAGACGGCCTGGGTGACCTTGATGAAGGAAGCCAGCGTCATGACGGATACGATCAGCGCAGTCACGGTGATGATCACATACAGGAAGTTCCCGCTGGTGAGAGCCTTGGTGAAGATTCCCTGATAGATCATCCATTTGGAAGCAAAACCGTTGAAGGGCGGCAGACCGGAGATGGCGCCTGCACCGATCAGGAAGCAGATCGTCGTCTGCGGCATTTTCTTCGAGAGGCCGCCGAGCTTGTCCAGGTTCGTGGTGCCGGTGCGGTACAGGACAGCGCCTGCGCACAGGAACAGCAGACCCTTGAACAGCGTATGGTTCATGGCATGGAACAGGCCGCCGGTCAGTCCCAGCGCGCTGCCCAGGCTGACGGCTGTGATCACATAGCCGATCTGAGAGATCGAGTGGAACGCAAGCAGTCTCTTGAACTCATGCTGCGTCAGTGCCATCGTAACGCCGACGAACATCGTGACGGCGCCGAAGACCGCAAGCAGCATCTGCACGGAGCTGTGGTCCATGGCACGGAAGACGATGTAGACCATACGGATCATTCCGTAAACGCCGGCTTTGTTGACCATGCCGGAGAAGACCATGGAGACGGAGGTCGGTGCTGCCGCATAGGCATCGGCTGCAGGCGTATGGAACGGTACGATATAGCTCTTTACGCCGAAGCCGGCCACGATCAG